>JALEMR010000076.1 GCA_022768245.1 Oscillospiraceae bacterium | reverse complement strand
GTCTGAGGTTAGCCTTGTTAATTGTTCTGATGTGCTTCATCGGAAAATTCCCTCCATTTTTAATAATTTCTTATATTATAACATAATGTATCATAAAATACAATAGTCATTTTAACGAAAAAGCGGCTTAGTATTTACACCGATTATACCTCCTGCAGCCGCAGAGCAGAAAATGAGGACAGTTTTTGCAAAAAATCCGTCGGCGGAGAAGCTTTTCACGAATATCATTCCGAGAGCGAACACTGCCGCGAGGGTGACTATCCCGAAGAGAAATCCCACAGCGATGCCGTGTTTGCGTCGGATATTAGCCGCAGCGAATGCTCCCGCGAAGCAGCCCGCGCAGAGCGCTATCCCCGACATAGCCTTCACTGCGGTATCGGAGACGTCCAGAACGAGCTGAACTCCCGAAAACAGCAAAATGAACAAAAGGACAGCTCCGAGAGCCGCACCCGCCGAAATAATGACCGCTCTTTTCTTATCGCTCATATGCCTTCCCATAGCCATTCCTCCTTGACACGGTGAACAGTGTTTATCGTCTGTTCACTAATTATATGCCATTTCTTCGGGGGATATGACTTGCTGTGTTAGCGTTACGGGCTTATGATCGACCGACTATTTGCTGTTCGTTTTCGCGGAGCCTTCGGCTCCGTGCATTTGATTCGCTCCGCTGTCAAATGCTGCGCCGCTTCGGCTTAGAATTGCAGCATAGCTGTGTTACGTGCCGGTGGGGGATCTCGCTGTCTGCGGACAGCGACCAAAGGACTCCGCCCTTTGGAAACTCGCAGCCTTTGGAAAAGGCCGGCGAAACTTTTTATGGCTTGGTTACTGCTTATTTGCGGTTACTCTCAGCCTCGCACCTTCGTTACTAAGCACTAAGTACTACGTACTCTTCACTATTCGCTATTAGCTCTTTTTGACTCCCTCTTCTACCGCGTCATGCTGTGTTGCGTTCTCCGAGATCGCCCACATCTTCACTCTTACTTTGTTTCTGTCGCCGCCTGTCTCGATAACTATGGTATCCTCGTGGCTGTTCTGCGGATTTCTGTTGATTCGTACAACAATGCCCGTAATGCCGCCGATAGTGGTCACTTCATCGCCTATCTGCAGCGAGTCCTTCATTGCCTTTTGCTCCTTTTCCTTCTTCTTCTGGGGTCTGATTATGCAGAAGTAGAAAACAAGAACCAGCAGTCCCAGGGAGAATACCATGTAAAGGATACTTCCCATTGCACTTGCTTCATCGGCAGTTCCGTCCGCAGCTGCTGTTGATGCTGTGGCTGCGAGGACAGATAAATAATTCATATTCATTCAGATAAACCTCCGTTTTTTCACAATTCTTCGTTGTTCGGGTACAATAATTTAATTATATCATCTTTTACAATGATTTGCAATAGCTAATTTATGCATATTTATTAATATTATTTTTCGGAATGATTAATTTATTTCATTACACGCGGTATTCCTCGGTGAGATAGTATATCCTGTTGTCCACCAGCGCGTCGATGAGAGTGCCGTTTTCGGTATATTCCTCGCTGAATATCTTCCCGTCGATTCGTATCTGATTTAATAGTCCGCTCTTGTCGTAGGGTATCACGAATTTCCCCCGCACGCTTTGAGCGGGAAGATTGTCCGCAATGCATTTCAGCAGACGGTCAAAGCCCGTCTTATTTTTGGCGGATATCTTCACGGTATTGCTGTCCTCGGGGACATTTTCGGGGTCGGGCAGCTTGTCGATCTTGTTAAGCACGTTGATGCGCGGGATGCCGTCGCAGCCCAGCTCCTTAAGCAGCTCCTCGGTGACCTCCGCCTGTTCGCGGGCGTCGTCGGCGCTGATGTCGGTCACGTTGATGATGATATCCGAATTAGCCGCTTCTTCGAGGGTGCTTTTGAACGCTTCCACAAGATTATGGGGCAGGCGGCGGATAAGTCCGACGGTATCGGTCAGCAGCACGCTTCTGCCGTCGGGCAGCTCAATGGAGCGGGAGGTGATGTCCAGCGTTGCGAACAGCTTGTTCTCGGCAAGAACGCCCGCGTCGGTCAGGGCGTTGAGCAGCGTGGATTTTCCGACATTGGTATACCCCACTATCGCCGCAGTGAGGACGTTATCCTTTTTGCGGCGGCTGCGGCGGAGACCTCTTCTCCGTTCAAGGTCGGCAAGCTCGGCGTTAAGGGCTTCTATCCTGCGGCGGATATGACGGCGGTCGGTCTCCAGCTTTGATTCTCCGGGACCTCTTGTGCCGATACCACCGCCCAGTCTGGACAGCGCCACGCCCTTTCCCGCAAGGTGAGCGAGACGATATTTCTGCTGAGCCAGCTCCACCTGTAAGCGTCCCTCCGCGGAGACAGCCCTCTGCGCGAATATATCGAGGATAAGGGTGGTGCGGTCTATCACGCGGATATCGGTGATATTTTCGATATTTTTGGTCTGATTTGCGGTCAGCTCGCAGTCAAAGATAAGGATATCTATCTCCATGCTCTGCGCTTCCTCGGCAAGCTCGGTGAGCCGTCCCGAGCCTATGCAGGTAGCGCTGTCGTAAGCGGGGCGCTTCTGTATGCATCTCCCCACGACCTCAACGCCTGCGGTCTCGGCAAGCTCTTCAAGCTCGTCCATGGAGCGCTCCGCGTCGAACTCCCCCGTATCGGCGGATATCAGGAACGCTTTTGTGACGGTCTCTTCCGCAATTTCATGAATAGTTTCCGACATAAAATTCTCTCCGTTAATCAAGAAGCAAGAGGCAGGATATCTTCCCGCTTCTTGCTTCGTTTAATCTTATATTACTTGATAAACAGCGACTTTATCCCCGCAAACGCCGCAGAGAACATACCGGGCAGTTCATCGGCATATTCCTCGTACAGCTCCTCATAGGCTTCGGGGTCCACCTCCTGCATCCATTCCATAAGCTGGGGCAGGCTTGCCACCGCAATGATTATGAATACAAAGGGAAGCGCAATGCCTATCGCACTAAGCACGATGCCCGCGGTGGATATGCCCTTTGCAAAGCCGGGGTACTTCACCTTGAACACGATACCGAGGATAAGTCCCACTATCGGCACAACGAACAGCAGCGGGAATACCCAGCCCAGCAAGCCTGCGGAAAGTCCCACGATACCGCATACCAGCGAACCGATAGCCATGCCCTGTGAGGGCTGACGCTGAAAATAAGGGTCCTGATAGCCTCCGCCGTACTGATTGTACTGATAGTTGTTGGGGTTATTCATATCGTAGCTGTTCTGATTGTAGCCGTTCTGATTATAATTATTCTGATTATAACCGTTCTGATTATAATAACCGCTGCCGTTAACGGTATTATATCCCGTCTGAGGCTCGGTATACCCCGACTGAGAGGGGTCGTATCCGCTGTTCTGATTATTGTAGCCGGGCTGACCGTAAGCCGTCCGTCCCGTATTGTCCTGCGGATTCTGATAAGGCTGCTGACAGTTCTGCGGCGCGCTCTGAGAATTATTCTCCTTAGAGAGGTCCACACTGCCGTTCTGCTCAAAATCGTTGTTTTGGCTGTTAAATTCGTCCATGATGATCTTCCTTTCGGGTCAGACGGAAATCTCCGCCGTTTCGTGTGTGCTGTCGGGATTTGCTCCCAGAAGAGGTCTAACATATTCACCCAGGAATTCGTCCACCTGTTCGGGACATCTTCCCGTATAATTCTCGGGAACGAGATTCTTTTCGATCTCCTCGCGTGTCAGGTCGAACAGCTCGTCCTCAAGGATAAGGTCGATAAGATTGTTGTTGAGACCCTCCTCCTTGACTCTCCTGCCCGCCTTCATAGAGAGCTCTCGTATCCTCTCGTGGAGCGCCTGTCTGTCGCCGCCCTTCTTTACGGCGTCCATCATGATATTCTCGGAAGCCATAAAGGGAAGCTCGTTCATAATTCTCTGTCTGATTATCTTGGGATATACCACCAGATTTGAGGTGACATTTATCATGATATTGAGTATAGCGTCCGCAGCAAGGAAGCCCTCTGCAACGGAGATACGCTTGTTTGCGGAGTCGTCGAGGGTACGCTCGAACCACTGTGTGCCCGCGGTGAACGAGGGGTTGAGAGTATCTACCATAAGATATCTTGCAAGAGCGCATATTCTCTCGCAGCGCATAGGATTGCGCTTGTAGGGCATTGCGGAAGAGCCTATCTGATTCTTTTCGAAGGGTTCCTCCATTTCCTTGAAGTTCTGGAGTATTCTTAAATCGTTTGCGAACTTCATGGCAGACTGTGCGATACCGCCGAGGGTGGCAAGTATCTGAGAATCCACCTTTCTGGAATAGGTCTGACCCGAAACGGGGACAACTGCGTCGAAGCCCATTTCCTCGGCTATCATGCTTTCAAGCTCTCTTACCTTTTTGCTGTCGCCGTTGAAAAGCTCCATAAAGGAAGCCTGTGTGCCTGTAGTGCCCTTTGAGCCGAGAAGCTTGAGATTAGCTATCCTGAAATCCAGCTCGCTCACGTCCATGAGAAGCTCGTTTATCCACAGAGTTGCGCGCTTTCCGACGGTGGTGAGCTGTGCGGGCTGCAGATGAGTGTATGCCAGAGCGGGCATGGACTTGTACTTGTCCGCAAAATCGGCAAGCTGAGAGATGACCGTCAGCAGCTTTCGGCGGATGATGTTCATAGCGTCCCGCATGATGATAACGTCGGTATTATCTCCAACGTAGCAGGAAGTCGCGCCCAGGTGGATTATCTTCTCCGCCTTGGGGCATGCAAGACCGTATGTGTAAACATGAGCCATAACGTCGTGACGCACCAGCTTTTCGCGTTCTGCGGCGGTCTTGTAGTCGATGTTGTCCACATTTGCTTCAAGCTCGTCCACCTGCTCCCGGGTTACGGGGAGACCAAGCTTCATTTCCGCCCTTGCGAGAGCGACCCAGAGTCTGCGCCATGTGGTAAATTTCTTGTCTGCGGAGAACAGATACTGCATTTCCTTGCTTGCGTATCTGGTGCAGAACGGGGATTCGTAAGTTGATGTATCTGACATTGTGATCATATGCTCCTTTTTACTGCTTAGTACTTAGTACATAGTCCTTAGCAATCAGCCATCGGCATTAAGACCATAGACTAAGTAATTATATTGTAACATACTTTTCCGCATTTTGCAAGTATTTTTGAAATATTTATAACATTTCCGCTAACCGTTCATTATATCAAAATGTCTGCGGTATCTTTTCGGGATATTTATCGGAACGTCATAGCCGATAGCCTTCAAGCCCTCGGGGATAATTCTCATTCCGTCCTTGAAATATTCTTCTATCCGTTTTTCCTTGCGGGTCACGGGGCTGGAGTCCGACGGGCAGACAAAGGTCCAGTCGGCGCCTTCATGGTCGACCACAAGGCGGAAATACTTGTCTATATCGGTATCGGGCAGCCCGACCCTTCTGAGCAGTATATGATGCTCAACGGCTTCATCTATCTGACTTGCAATGACCGTTTCACCGTCATAGGAAACAAGCACCAGCAGCGGTTCGTCGGCATTGACCGCCTTCTCAAACTCCCGTTCATCGGGATACTTTATTATTGTCATATTATCCCTCCCTCAATTGAGCTATTAGCTAATAGCTACTCACTCTTCACTAATCACTGATCGCTACTGACTGACAAACTCCTCGGGGTCAAGGAGGTAGCCGTCGCAGCGCACCTCAAAATGCAGATGATTTCCCGAGGAATCGCCTGTGCTGCCCACGTAGCCGATAAGCTGTCCTGCCTCCACATGCTCGCCCACCTCGCAGGCGGTCTCGCTCTGATGCGCATAGTAGGTGATATTTCCGTCGTCGTTCTGGATAATGACGCAGTTTCCGTAGCCGCCGTTCCAGCCCGAGCCCACGTCGATGACCGTTCCGTCCGCAGCCGCGTAGATAGGCGTTCCCAGCGGAGCGGCAATGTCCAGTCCCTTGTGATTTCTGTCTCCGCCGAAGGGCGACGAGATATATCCGCCGTCCACGGGCCAGAAATACTCGCCCTGTCCGTGAACGGTGCCCCATTCGGGTCCGCCGAGCTTTGTGCCCTCACGAATGACCTCGGAAACGGGCTGAACGGTGGTCACTCTCGATGTTATCCTTCTGCGGACAGTCTTTGCGGTCAGCGAGCCGCTTTCGTCCCTTTCCACCGCATAGGTTATCATGGCGGTAACGGTCTCCATGCCGTTGGAGCCCTCCGTCTGCACCTCTCTCTGTCCGAGCGGAAGGGTATCGTCGTCGATGGTGATGGTCGAATAGGAGATCTCGCTCTCGTAGGAGCGCTCGCGGCTGTACTCCACAGTCAGGAACGGCTCGTACTCGGATATCTCGATGACCGTTCCCACGCTTATCCTGTCGCCCAGATCGACTTCCTTTCCGTTGTAGGTCGCTTTGCACTGCAGGAGCTCATCCAGCGTCATGCCGATATTCTGCGCTATCTGAATGAGATAGTCCCCCGGCTGCACCTCATAATACTGCGGAGTGCTTTCATCGCCGATAAGTATGTCGATTATCTTCTGCTGGTCGACCACAGCCATTTTGTTGATGCTGTACGGCTCAAAGGTGATCTCCTTGTCGAAGAAGACGTTCTCGGGGTCCACGCCCTCCAGTCCGTAGCAGACCGACTTCAGCTCCTCTAAGACCTCTTCTATCTTGTCGTAGCTGGATACGAAGCCCAGCACCTTGCCGTCCGCCTTCACCATTACGGCACGTATGACGTCTGGGTCGTTCTCGTCGGTGATGAAGTCCTCGAAGTTCAGCTTCTCTTCGTCCTCGGCTTCGGGTTCGTCCTGTACGGCGGGGTACATATCCGATATCTGCTGTTCCATTTTATCGGCGAGTATCTCATGGTCGATAGCCTTGTCCTTAGCCGAAGCGGGACGGACGGTCAGCCTTGCGGTGGTGTAATAACCGCCGTCGGTCTCGTAGTTCTCCATTTTCTCGGCGATGATGCGCTGCGCCTCGCCGTAAACATCGTCGGAGGTGATGATGCCCACGTCCTCGCCGTCTATCTCGACAGCCACCACGTAATTGAGCGACTGCACATACTTCACCGCTCCGAAAAGCCCGCACAGGCATATCACGGGAAATGCTGCATTGAAAATATCGGCGGGAGTTATCTTTTTCGCCTCGGGCTTTTTTGCCGCGGCGGTTCTTTTTCCGCGGTGAGTCTTTATCGTTTCGAGAAGCTCCTCAAATGGACGGGGCAGCTTGTGCAGGACATAGCCTGTCATATGCACATAATGGGCGCCCAGCTTTGTGATGAATTTCTTTACCGAACGCAGCGACAGCTCGGACATGAGCGCACCTCCTTTCTATCCGAATAAATCAATAATTAATTATTATATCACATTATCCGTGAAAAATCAAGTATGTTCGGTTCATATCGCGTTAATAATTCCGAAAAACCCTGCGCCGATCATTCGAATATCCTCCCGGTCTGTGAAAAAAATTGTGAAAAATAGCCTTTGAAAAAATATTTCGGTTTTGCTATAATGTAATAGCTGCAACCGAACAGAAAAAAATGCACGACACACGTAGTACCAAGGGTACGTAAATCTGATCACGGAACATGATCGGATATATATACCTTCGGCGCTGCGTGTTTTTTGTTTTTCGTTCAATAATATTTTTTTTGAGAGTGTTATCATGCCACAGAATCAGTTTCAAAGAGTAGTTTTCGCATTTCTTACGGTGCTTGTCACGGTGCACGCTTATGTGTTCTACAGCCTGTATGTAGTCAATGGATCTGTGCTTATGAAGGTCACGGGCGCAGACAGCGTCCTCGGCGCTATCGGCAGACAGGGCGGAGTTTACATGGTCGGACATTTCCTGCCCATATGGGCGGTGGTCCTGATAGAGTTCGCCTTTGCGCTTACGCTGGAGGTCACCTTCGGCAGTCCGACGTCCTTCAGACTTGCATGCAAGGTGTTCGATCCGAAGGAAACTCACCCAATGATATTCGAATCCGCCATTATCTGCGCTACCGTCGGACTTATGTGCCCTGCCATGAGCTTTATCGCCGCATGGCTGTACTATCCCTATTACGCAGGCTTTTCCCTTATCACGCTGCCGGCGAACCGGCTTAAGCCGGTGTGCTTCAATTTCCCCTTTGCTTTCTTCACGCAGCTGTTCTTCATACAGCCCCTTATCCGCACCGTATTTAAGGCGATATTCGCAAGAAAAACTAAGACCGAAGCTGCAAACGGCTGACGGTATATCATATAAAAAGGACGGCAGATATTTTCAGCCGTCCTTTTTTGATATTGCTTTGTAAGAACCTGTCTTCACAAGAAATGTGTGCGGATTTTCGAGCATAATTTTGTTGCAGACAAGGAAAAAATGCGCAGGCGGGCTGGCGCCCGGCAAGCATTTTTAACGCGGTCTGCGGCAAAATTTGTCGAAAAGACGTGCGTATACGCCTATTTGGACAGGTTCTCACTCCACAGTCAGCACCAGCCGCGAGCTTAGCAGCTGCGCTTCATTATAGCCCGTCAGCGAGGATATCCCCACCGCGTCGATACCCATATCGTTCACCAGCTTCACATAGGCGGAAATGCATATCTCACGGATAAGCTCCGCAGCCGATACTGCCGCCTGCTCACTTGCTTCGGATATATTCAGCTCCACGGTCATATCCGCATGGAGAACCCCGTCGGCATAATATGCACTCCGCTTTGTCTCGGGGGATATCGTCACCGTTTCAAAGCCGTTCTCACCCGAAACGGTCACTGTCCTCGGAACTGCTTCGCCGCGGAGTATCATTATCCCCAGCGAATCCTCGCTGTCCGTCAGGATAGTCTCCTGTGCAGTGAGCACAGCCACCCGCTCGGGGTCCTCCGCCACGGGTATCACCGCAGGCACGCCGTTCTTCGAGAACACGGACAGCTCATAAAGCTCCGTCCCGAAGCCCTCGGCTGGGATATTTTCCGCTCCCTTTCCGGGCGAATCCGAAAAGTACACGGGACAGGCGGGGGATATCTCACCGCCCGCAAACTCCGCCAGCATTGCCGAATCCCGCAGAGCGGCACTGTTTGCGGCGATACCGGTGCAGTGCCCGAGGAAAAGCTCCATTTTACAGTCCTCGGCGGCATTAATGAGCGCTTCTGACGCAGTCCTGCCCGTGCCGCTTGCGGAGATATCCTCGGTCTCCTCGCCCACGGCGGCGCTGCCGTACACCGACACGGTATATATCCCATCGTTCAGGGAAACGCCCATTGACGTCACAAACACCGTGGCATTGAGGTCACTCTCTCCGCAGGACGTCAGGAACATCATCGCCGCCCCGCACAGCAGAGCTGTCAGTTTTCTTTTCATACAGATCCACTCCTTTTCGGCAGCTGACAAAGGGGTACAATAAATGCTCCGAGTATCATCAGTATCAGCATCAGAATGCTGTTTCCGATAATGCCGAGCAGATACAGTATATACACTGCCGCGGAAAATATCGTTATCACAGGAAAGCATTTCGGACATATAGTCCGCAGTATATCCGCCGCAAGAAATATCTTCAGCGATATGGTAAGCACCGCCGCCAGCGACCATACTATCATATACACCGCGTCTATCCGCTGCAGAAACTTTATCCCCGCGGCAGAGCCCGTGTCAAGGAAGGGATATCCGCAGATATAGGCATAGTCCCCGAGGACAAGTATAACCGATAAGGTTATCCCCGCTGCGATGACAAGCCTTCCCGCCAGCGAGAGATATGCTCCGCAGCGGTACCTGTCGCGGGTGAATTTCCCCATAAGGACCAGCACGATAAGCTCCGTGCTCCCCGCCAGATCGTCAATAACGGCGGTAACTGCATTCCCCGCAGATATATTGCAGCGGATATGCTCCGCGGACATTTTCTCACAGCTGCCGCAAACCATGAACGCTGCCATGACAAGGAATATCACCATAACAGCTCCGCCGCTGCGGCAGATGCCCTCCGCTCCGCAGTACGCGCAGTACATGCATACTATCATCAAAATAAGGGCGATGACCCACTCCTTGGCGCCGAAATCGAACCTGCAGCCGATAAACGCCGAAAACTGCGAAACATCGGCAGCGCAGGCAAGGACAAGATACAGAAGATATACTGCGGCGGCGATGATTCCCCGAAGCCTGTTCCTGCCGCAAGCGGTGTCAACGATGCCGGTATCATATCTGCCGTAAAATATGAGTGCGGGTATGATAAGCACCGCTGCCGCCGCGGAGGATACCGCCATCGCCAGCAGCTGCTCGGAAAAGGAAAAGCCGTCCCGTATCAGCGGGATATGGGTCATAAGAGTGAATATGCGGCTGATTATGATTATCAGCGCCAGCTGCACAAACCCGACCTTCGGCGTTTTATTCAATTGATAATTGTTAATTGATAATTGACAATTTTTCATTATATCACCCTGAAATGAAATTGATAATTGATAATTATCAATTCTTATCTACTCCGTTGTATTCCTCTACGGTCACGTTCCTGCCGTCCAGCCTTTTGAAGCCCAGCCGCACGAACACATCTCCCAGCGCCTTCCCCGTCAAGGGCGACATGGGCGAGGTCACGGGCACGCCGTAATTCTCCAGCGAGCAGATATTCACCAGCGCCGCCGCAGCTATGAGCGCCACTCCGTACAGTCCCATAAGTCCGCCCGCTATCACCGACATCAGCCGCAGCACCGTCACGGGCTGATCCAGCGAGGGTATCACAAAGGAAGCCGTCACCGATATGGCGCAGACCAGCAGCATCGGGTCGGTGATTATCCCCGCAGATACGGCGGTATCTCCGATAACAAGTCCGCCGATTATGGAGACCGCTCCGCCCACGCTTTTGGGCAGCCGCACTCCCGCCTCCCGTATGACCTGATAAAACAGCAGCACGATAAGCGCCTCCGCCATAATAGGAAGGGGCGCGGAGGATTCCGCCGCCGCAAGGTTTAAAAGCAGCTCCCTGCGTATCAGCTCACGGTGATGTATCACCGCGGCGGTATATATTCCCGGGAGAAAAACCGCGATGATAAACGCCGCATATCTTATAAGGCGTATGAACGTTGCATAATATGGACGGAAATTGTAATCGTCAATAGTGTGGAAATTGTCCGAGAACAGCGCAGGCATCACCAGCGCAAAGGGCGTGCCCTCGATAAGCAGACCTATCCGCCCTTCGATGAGCCTTGCGCACATGACATCGGGGCGCTCTGTGGTACTTACTCCCGAAAAGACCGACAGCTTGGTGTTGTTCAGATATGGCTCCGCATAGCCGAAGCCCAGTATCGTTTCAAGGGGGATATCCTTCAGCCGCTTTTCCAGTCCCTTTACCAGCTTCATGGAGACCCTGTCCGCCATGTAGCAGAGGATAACGTCCACATTGCTCCGGGATGATATGGAAAACAGCTTAAACTGCAAAAGCGGCGATTTTATCCGCCTGCGGACCAGCGACATATTGGTGCGGACTGTCTCCACGAAGCCCTCATGCGCTCCTGTGATATTCCCCTCGGAGGAGGGCTCGTCCACACCGCGGGTCTCGTAGCCCTGCACTCCCAGTGAAAACGCCTTGTCCACGCCGTCTATGAGCAGTATGGCAAAGCCCGACATCACCCGTGTGATGATATCGCCGTAATCCTCGGAGATAACGCGGTCAAGGGTGAGCATCATCTTGTCGCGGATATGCTCGAAAAGCTGCATTGAAGTGGTATCTTCGGGGAGCTTTACTTCCATGAGGGGCACCATTATCATACGTGATGTTGTGGAGGTGGATATCATGCCCTCAAAGGCGATGAGAGCAGTCCTTACGCCTGCTATCTCCATAGGATTTATCAGCAGGTCGGAGCTGTTGTTAAGTATATGCTTTATATCGTTTATCTTGTCGTCAAGAGAAGCCGCAAGCTTAACTCCCTTGTAATTATACATATCGGGGACTGTACGTTTCATGGATATTTCCTTTCGTATAATAATATACATATTATTTATCGAACCGCCGATATTATACAAGTCCTCGGTAACAGTCGCAGAAAAATTGTCATATTTTTATATTTTTCCGCGCAGATAAGCGGCAAAAATGTAAAATATCACAAATTTCAAAAAAAGTATTGACATTTCGGCTCAGCAATGATATAATTATAAAGCTGAATAAATCACTGGGGTGTCGCCAAGCGGTAAGGCACTTGACTCTGACTCAAGCATTTCCGGGGTTCGAATCCCTGCACCCCAACCAGAAAAACCTTCGCATATGCGGAGGTTTTTTTATATGCACAAAAAAAGGACTGCTTCAGCCTTGCGCCGAAGATGTTTTGAGCAAAAAACGAGGAACGGACATCTGCCGCTCCTCGTTATATTCTGATGTATTATCAGCCCTCGATAAGCTTTTTCAGTTCCTCGGTCTTGTCTGTGCGCTCCCATGCAACGCCCAGGTCCTCTCTGCCCATATGACCGTATGCGGCAAGCTGTCTGTACTGGGGCTTTCTCAGGTCAAGCGCCCTGATTATGCCGTCGGGAGTGAAGTCGAACACCTTCTCAACCGCCTCGGCAAGCTTCTCATCGGAGACCTTTCCAGTGCCGAAGGTGTCCACCATTACCGAAACAGGCTTTGCAACGCCGATAGCATAAGCAAGCTCCACCTCGCACTTGTCGGCAAGACCTGCTGCAACTACGTTCTTGGCGGCATATCTTGCGGCATAGGCTGCGGAACGGTCAACCTTTGTGGGGTCCTTGCCCGAGAAGGCTCCGCCGCCGTGACGGGCATATCCGCCGTATGTATCGACGATTATCTTTCTTCCTGTAAGACCGCTGTCGCCCTGAGGTCCGCCGATAACGAAGCGTCCCGTGGGATTTACATAGAATTTAGTATCGACAAGAAGCTCTGCGGGAACAACGGGCTTGATAACGTGCTCGATGATATCCTCGCGGAGCTTTTTGATATCCACGCTGTCGGAGTGCTGGGAGGATACTACTATAGTATCTATGCGGACAGGCTTGCCGTCCTCATACTCAACGGTGACCTGAGTCTTTCCGTCGGGACGGAGATAATCGAGAGTACCGTTCTTGCGCACCTCGGTAAGTCTCTTGGAGAGCTTGTGCGCCATCGAGATAGGCATAGGCATAAGCTCGGGAGTCTCATTGCAGGCATAGCCGAACATCATTCCCTGATCTCCCGCGCCTGTGAGGACCTCCTTGGAATCGCCCGTTTCCCTGTACTCGCTTGCCTCGTCAACGCCCATGGCGATATCGGAGCTCTGCTCGTGGATAGACTGGAGCACGGAGCAGGTATGACCGTCAAAGCCGTACTTTGCGCGGTCGTAGCCGATGTCGATGACAACGTCTCTGACTATCCTGGGGATATCCACATAGCAGTCCGTAGATATCTCGCCCATGCACATTACCATACCGGTAGTGGTGCAGGTCTCACAGGCAACTCTTCCCATAGGGTCCTGAGCGAGGATAGCGTCGAGGATAGCGTCGGATATCTGGTCGCACATCTTATCGGGATGTCCCTCTGTAACGGACTCGGACGTAAAAAGCATTTTTGACATTGTAACATACTTCCTTTCGTTTCATTTTCTTATCATACCGGCAGGACCCCGCGCACAAAAAAAGCGCGCCCGGATCCCGAAACGCACGAATTTTACATAAATAAAATTCCTCATCTCTCGGAATATCTCCGCAGGATTTAGCACCTTCTTTATATACGACAATAAAGCGTATCATAATCAGGTTGCCGGGCTTCACAGGACCAGTTCCTCCGCCGCTCTTGATAAGGTATTGATTTGTAATTCTTATTATATACTATATTTCCCCGCTTGTCAACAGTTTTCGCAAAATTTCTTTATGCATATTTTCCCACCGTCCAAGCATAGTTATTATGTGACGGAACGTTCACAGTCCATGAGCATATACTGACTATGCATTATCAATTAACCAAACGGAGGTTTACATATGCCAAAGGTATTTTTAAGTCCCTCAACACAGGAATGGAACCACTACGTAAACGGCGGCACCGAGGAGGAATACATGAACCTCATCGCCGACGCCATGGAGCCGTACCTGCGCTCCTCGGGGATAGTCTTCACACGCAACGACCCCGCAAGAAATGTCACGGGAGCTATCGCCGATTCAAACGCGGGAGAATACGACGTTCATCTTGCGCTGCACTCCAACGCGGGCGGCGAGGGCTACGCAGGCACTGCGCGGGGCATTGAGGTCTACTACTCGCCCTATTCTGATTTCAGCCGCATACTTGCCACGATAATCGCCAACAATATCAAGTCTGTCTATCCCGACAAGGACATGGTGACCATAATCCCCACCACAAGCCTTGCGGAGGTCACCCAGACGCGGGCTGTGTCGGTGCTGGCGGAGCTTGGCTATCACGACAACATCTCCGACGCCGACTGGATAAAGAGCAATATCGACAATATCGCGAGAGTAATGGTGCAGTCGCTGGCGGATTATTTCGGGATCCCCATGATAGAGCCTGCGCCCGAAGCCTCGGGGATAGTCACCGCCGACGGCTCCAATCTGAACATACGCAAGTTCCCCTCCATATCCGCTAAGATAATCGGCTCCATACCCGACGGCGCCGTGGTGAAGATACTGGGTGAAACGGGCGGCTGGTACGTGGTCTACTATGACGGTGTGACAGGCTACGCTTCGGCGTCGTTTATCCGCAAGGAATAGCCGTCACGGCACAAAAAAACAGGGAGCGGATATTTTTCCGTTCCCTGTGCTGCTGCGATGATCATTCGCCGTCCTCTTCCTCGTCGAACATTTCCTGGATACGGTCAAGGAAGATATTTCCTATGCGCTCGTACTCGTCGTCGTCGTCGATAGTTGCGAGAATATCCTCGCCGTCCTCGCCTGTTTCCGCCTTGAGGACAACAAGCTCGGTATCGCCCTCGATAGACTTGACGGGATCCTCAAAGTAAGGAACAAGGGCGTAATAGACCACGCCGTTTTCCTCCAGCTGATCTATCATTTCGAAATCCTGCTCAACGCCGTCCTCGTCAACAAGAGTATATATATCGGCATTTTCCTGCATATCGTTGAATTCTTCGCTCATTGCAAAACCTCCTTGATCTATATGACACACGCATTATAAATTTATTATACTACAACCCTTCCGAAAAGTCAATATTCAATTCCAATAAAAATTCTGCATAAAATATGTGCGGTATTTTATGTGGAAAACTATTGACTTTGCATAAAATGTGTGGTATATTATTATCAAGGAAAAGGAAAGCAGAGAACAAGCTCTAAGAGATGAGCATTCAAAGGTTTCCCGCTCCTAAAGTATGACACGTAAGAGCGTTTCGGATGTCGGCAGATGCTTTAGTCGCAGTAATGACAGGAACGCCGCGGGAGTCAAATTAAGCTTGGAAAGGATATGAGCCCAATGGCAACGGCAGAAGAGTCACAGTTTAGCGCAGAGGCTGTTTTCAGCGGCTCGGAGGATCTATACAACTGATATAAGGGAAGTTTAAAATGAGATTTCGGCTCTCATCTTCCGTTCGGCGGGATTTACCGCATCAAAGAGATCGTATAGACAGTTTGGACCGCAGGAATTTCAGCAGTGAAAGCAAGTTCCGCGGTATTTTTATACCCTCACGGACGCGCAGCTTCGGCAGCTTAATAAAATTAACGGAGGGCAGTCCCATGGACAGTTGATTTTCCGCTGACTCTTATTCTTAATGAAAGGCGTGAGTCCAACATACAGTTTAATTTGTTCGGAACTTAAAATTTCTTGATTGGAGATTAGTCCCATGGAAAGGTAATTTCTTCTATACCTTGATTTCTTATGAAAGGCGTGAGTCCGACACACAGTTTAAGTTGTTTGGATCTTAAATTTTTCGATTGGAGATAAGTCCCATGGAAAGGTGATTTCTTACATACCTTTACTTCTTATGAAAGGCGTGAGTCCGACACACAGTTTAAGTTGTTTGGATCTTAAATTTTTCGATTGGAGATAAGTCCCATGGACAAGTTATAAGTTTTCCTAATTATTTGAGAATTCAGGAAAGGCGTGAGTCCAAAGAACAGTTCGGCTTTTTATTTGAAACTATATTTCTTTGATAGGAGATAAGTCCAATGGACAGGTAAATTCTCTTCTTACAATTACAATAAATGAAAGGCGTGAGTCCCAAAAACTACCTCAGTCTTAATAGTTGATCTTACAGATCGGTTTCCGAAGACTGCTTCGTTTACATAAAAGGACGTGGTATTTATGAGGATCAGATACAATAAATTCATCTGAATGTTAAGGAGTGAGTCCGCCCGAAATTTCAAGTGCGGCATAAGAGCCGTAAATATAAGGTTTATAAATGAGCTGTCTTGTCCGGCAGCTCATTTTTTATTGACA
>JALEMR010000045.1 GCA_022768245.1 Oscillospiraceae bacterium | reverse complement strand
GTTATTGGCTGAAAATCCTGTAAAACAGGATTTTCAGCGGCACAAATCAAAGATTTGTGCCGTACTACCTGATTAATGTCTGCATTTGCCGCCACTGACGGGCGGCAAGGTGCAAGGATTTTTGGCTGAAACGCCAAAAATCCTTGCACCCAACAACAGAAAAATGCTCCGAAGCAAAGCTTCTGCGCACTTTTTCCGTTGTTGAGCAGACATTAAATAACCCTTGACATTCCGCAAAGACTGTGATATACTGTAAACACGTTCTGCGGAGGTCATTTAAAAAATGAACATACAAAAGCTATCTTCTTATAAAAATTATTTTACAAAAACGGAGCTCATACTCTGGAGCTGCTCGGTGACGGTCATTGCCGTTTTATTTTTTGCCTTTGACAGAGTAAATTACATGTCCTTTGCGGCATCTCTCATAGGAGCGACCTCCCTTATCTTCAACGCAAAGGGAAATCCCATAGGACAGCTGCTTGCGGTGATATTCAGCGTGCTTTACGGGATAATATCCTATTCCTGCGCATATTACGGTGAAATGCTGACCTATCTGGGAATGACCGCTCCCATGGCGGTGATATCGCTGATATCTTGGCTGAAAAATCCATTCGACGGCAGCAGAGCCGAGGTGAAGGTGAAACGGCTCGGCAGGGGAGAAATAGTTCTGATGTGCGCTGTCACGCCGATAATTACGGTGATATTCTACTTTATCCTGAAATTATTCAACACGGCAAACCTTATGATGAGCACCCTTTCGGTGGCGACAAGCTTTCTTGCGGTTTTTCTGACAGCAAAGCGCAGTCCCTTTTTTGCGGTGGCATATGCGGCAAACGATATCGTGCTGATAATAATGTGGAGCATGGCTTCAATTGCGGATATGTCCTATATATCGGTGCTTATCTGCTTTGTGATATTCCTGGCAAACGACATATACGGCTTTTTCAACTGGAGGAAAATGGAGAAAAGGCAGCTTTCCGCCTGCTCCGATGCAAGATAAAAAATCGGTTCGGAAAATTTATCCGAACCGATATTTTTTACTGTTAACTTATCAACTCTTATTCGTTGTAAGCGTCAACTTCGCTCTGAACAACGGGATAGTATTCCTCACGAGCGGAGATCCAGTCCTCGTACTGCTCGTTTACGCAGCCCTCGTAGAGATATGTCATGACAGTATCGGACATATCTGTGCTTAAGCCGTAGCCGTAATCGTAAGCCTGTGTGAACTTGGAATCGTCATAGAAATCCATAACGAGGTCGTACATTTCGGAGGTCCAGCCTGCGTTGTTTGCAAGATATTTCTCCTTGGTAGCCTGCTTGTAGGTATCCTCATAGTTAACGGTACGGTTGCAGTCCAGCCATGCCTTTACGCAGTCTGCGTTTGTGCTGCCCTTTACCCACATATAAGCCTGAACCTTGTTGGAAACATAGTATGTATCGCTCTCGGGATCCTTGGGGAAGGGAACTATCTGGATAACATCGTCGGGACGGGATTCAGCAGCTGCATTGTAAGCCCATGTACCCATTGAGTAGAACAGCAGGCTGTCATCAACGAAAGCAGCCTCGCCGCCGATCCAGCCTCTCTTTACGAGGTTGTTTACGAAGATATCCTTGATCTCTGCCTGAGCGCGTTCGATCTTTTCCGAGCGGATATTGTTGGTGAAGGTGGTGCCGTCATATGTAACGATGGTATCGCCGCAGGTGTAAACGAAAGCGTTTGCCCACCAGCCGCCGATGCCGTAGCGGTCATTGCCGCTCTCAACGAAGGTCTTCATCATATCGGTGAAAGCGTCCCAATCCCATTCGCCTGCAAGATAGAGCTCATAAGGATCCTCAAAGCCTTCATTTTCAATGGTGGTCTTGTTGTACATGAGCACCTGTGTATCATTGAATGCATAGCCCAGAGGAGCGATGTAATGCTGACCCTTGTATGTGAACTTGTCTGCGGTATCCTTGACGTCCGCCCACTTGGGGTCGTTCCAGTCTACCAGATCGTCGATAGGCTGATACTGATTCTTAGAGATATCGTAGGGGAAGGTACGCCACTCATAAACGAAGATATCGGGGGGAGTTCCTCCGAGGATAGCTGTTGCCAGGTCATCGAAGCGCTTGTCCGATGTGGTGGGCTGATATTCGATCTTAGCGCCGTAGGTGTCCTCAAAGAGAGCAAGCTCGGGGCTTCTCTCGGGGGAGTCGTTGGTAGGGTTAAGGTCGTAGATGCCCAGCCATTTCAGAGTCTGACCGCTGATGTCGATATCGAGGGTATTGCTTTCGTCGAGAGCCTCGACCTCGATGTTATCGCCTGTCCACTCGGTAGCCTCGGTGGTGGTGATATCTGCCTCGGTGCCTGTTGTTTCCGAAGAAGTATCGGAAGAACCGCCGCAGGCAGTCATGGAAGCCGCCAGTACAATAGCGGACAATCCTGCGAGTACCTTTTTAGTATTCATTTACATCATTCCTTTCACGCTGATAATAAAGTATCGTCAGTGATATGTATACGTTTTCATGCATTTAGTATATCATATTATATTATTTTTGTCAACAACATTAGCTTGATTTATACGTTTTACACAAATTATTATACTGCTTTTTGTATATAAAGAAAATGCTGAAATGTTCAAATTTTCATACTCTGTGATTATAGCTCAAGCAGCGGAGGAGCACAGTATAATTAGTGCGTACTCAATAATTGCCCGAAGGGCAGTTATTGGCTGAAAATAAGTATATATCACCGTTTATTCACAAAAAAGCGAAACCCTCGGAGTGGCTGCTCCGAGGGTTTCTTTGTGCTGTTTTCCCGAATATTTCACCCATCCCACTTGAAATCCGCAGATAAATATTATATAATGGTATAAATATCAAAAACAAGGAGAACTATCATGACAGTGGAAATATTTACCGACGGAGCCTGCTCGGGGAATCCCGGTCCCGGCGGATACGGCGCTATCCTCCGTTACGGCGATAACGTGAAGGAGATAAGCGGCGGCGCGGCTCAGACTACCAACAACCGCATGGAGCTTACCGCAGTGGTCGAGGCATTGTCCGCACTGAAACGCCCCTGCACGGTCATACTCACCACCGACAGCAAATACGTCTGCGACAGCATTTCCAAGGGCTGGGCGAAAAGCTGGCAGAAAAACAACTGGGTAAAATCCGATAAGAAGCCCGCGCTCAATTCCGATCTGTGGGAGAAATGCCTGCAGCTGCTGGAGAAACACGATGTTACCGTGAAGTGGGTCAAGGGGCATGCGGGTCATCCCGAGAATGAACGCTGCGATGAACTTGCTGTGGCTCAGAGGGATTTGTACAGCCGAAAGAAATAGTATAATATGCTTAAAATCCGACATAATATTTGTGCAGTATGATAAAATTGTCGAAAAGCTATTGAAATATCTACTAAATAAGTATATAATAGAGAATGCAGTAATAATAACATATTGTTTAAGTATGTTTTATCTTTAAATCACGCAAAGGACTGATACAATGGAAAAAATGCATATATATGCGGATAATGCGGCTACTACCTGCATTACAAAAAATGTCCTCGATAAGATGATGCCGTATCTTACCGAGTTTTACGGCAATCCGTCCAGTATCTACAAGTTCGGACGGGATACACAGGCTGCCGTTGAGAACGCCCGCGAGGATATAGCCTCCTGCTTCGGCGCTGTGCCTAAGGAGATATACTTCACAGCAGGCGGCTCCGAGTCGGACAACTGGGCTATCAAATCCACCGCGCTCCGTCTGGGAGCGAAGGGCAAAAAGCACATAATCACCACCAATTTCGAGCATCACGCAGTGCTTCACACCTGCGCGGCTCTCGAAAAGCAGGGCTATGAGGTCACATATCTCCCAGTTGATGAAAAGGGCTATGTCACCGCGGATCAGGTAAAGAATGCTATCCGCCCGGATACGGCGCTTGTGACTGTTATGTACGCAAATAACGAGATAGGCACAGTTCAGCCTATCGCCGAGATAGGCGCGGTATGCCGTGAAAAGGGCGTGCTCTTCCACACCGACGCAGTTCAGGCCGCGGGTCATGTGGAGATAAATGTCAAGGAGCAGAACATCGACATGATGTCCGTTTCGGGACATAAAATACACGCTCCCAAGGGCGTGGGATTCCTGTACGTCCGCACGGGGGTGGCTCTGCCGCCCCTTATCGACGGAGGAGCGCAGGAGCGCGGAAAGCGTGCGGGAACGGAAAACGTTGCGGGAATTATCGGACTTGCCGAGGCTGTAAAGGCAGCCACAAAGGATATCCCCGAAAAGACAAAGGCGCTCACCGAAAAGAGAGACCGCCTTATCAAGGGACTTACCGATATCGAAGGCTCCCGTCTCAACGGCGGACTCGAAAACCGTCTGCCCGGAAATATCAACGTATCCTATCTGGGAGTGGAGGGCGAATCCCTGCTGCTCATGCTGGATATGAAGGGCATATGCGCTTCCAGCGGCTCGGCGTGCACATCGGGCTCTCTTGACCCGTCTCATGTGCTGCTGGGACTGGGACTTCCTCACGAGGTAGCTCACGGTTCGCTGAGACTGTCAATTTCCGAGGACATAACCGATGAAGAGGTTGACTATATCCTCAAAGCAGTCCCCGAAGTGGTCGAGCGTATAAGAAGCATGTCCCCCCTGTGGGAGCACATCAAAAAGCATGAGGATTCCACCGATAGGTTAAGAAAATTCGTATCCGAGATAAAGTGAGGTATTTTAAATGATATACAGTGAAAAGGTTATGGATCATTTCGCAAATCCCAGAAATGTGGGCGAGATAGAGGACGCTGACGGCGTAGGCGAGGTAGGCAACGCAAAGTGCGGCGATATCATGAAGATGTACATCAAGGTAAATGACGGCATCATCACCGATGTGAAGTTCAAGACCTTCGGCTGCGGCGCGGCTGTGGCAACATCGTCCATCGCTACCGAAATGATAAAGGGCAAGAGCATCGAAGAGGCGCTCAAGCTCACCAACAAGGCGGTAATGGAGGCACTGGACGGACTTCCTCCCCAGAAGATACACTGCAGCGTGCTTGCGGAGCAGGCAATGAAGTCGGCTTTGTCCGATTATTACAGACGTCAGGGCGTAGACCCCGAGCCTATCGTGGGCAGGATAAACGACTGTGAGGACTGCGAGAGCTGTCACTGATAATAGAAAAAAACGGTCCCTTCGGAGGATTTTCTCCGAAGGGACCGCTTTTTTATTTCTGTGATTATTTTCTGTTATCCGATGTGGACTTTTCGTCCTCTTTGTCCTTGGGAGCGGACTTCTGCCTTTTCCTTTTCGCCGCTGTGGGGTAGATAGCGGACGGTGCGCTCTATTGAGCCGTCTCCGGGAAGAGTTATCCTCCATTCGGTGCAGTCCGCGGCAGTTTTGTTCATCGGCTCTGCGGTGAGGATATCGCTGTCGCCGAAGGCTCCCTCCGTACTCAAAGGGCAGCTCTGCGATGAGCTTTCCGTAATAGTATTTTATCAGAGGTTTTCGAATAAGTCAATTATCAAACTGACGATAATATCGTCCAAAATGACAAATCATCATTTTTTATAAAACGGAAAATATGGCGTAAAATCGTAAATAAATTGTTAAATCTCTTGACAAACGGAAAAATATGCTATATAATAACAGTGTTTTCGCGGAAAACATATTTTGATAATGATTTTTTTAGAAAGGAGCGGCAAAAAATGAGGAATAATGTGAACTTAAATATAACAGCCATTCATTACAATGCAAAACAGAATAGTTATATGTATATGCCGAAGCCGTTCCCGAAAAGGAAGTCTGAGCTATTTTAGGGAAATATTGCACATCTGCGCCCTCGGTCCATACACCGAGGGCTTTTTTGCGCATAGGGAAAGTGAGTGATAATATGGAATTCTTTGATGTTCTTCCGAGGGCTGCCGAGGAGGAGCTGCTCAAAAGGGGAGTAATGACCGACGAGCTGCTGTACTGCGTCAAGGCCGACCTTGACGGCGAGGGCTGCTTTTTCGATGTTTACATAACCTTTACGGCGGAAACGATATCGGTGCTGTCGGGCTATGAGATATACGGAAAGATATCCAAGCGGGAGAAAAAACAGAAGCTTGAAAGCTTCGAGGTGCACGGCTACGAGGAATACAGCATTTCCGACGTGGAAAAGATGTACGTGGACAGATATATCAATACGGCGCGTCTTATGATACTGGACAAAAACGGCAGGGACTTCCCCATAGCGAGGTTTTCCTCGGGCTTTTCCGACAAGTTCGAGAAGTTCAGCAAGCGCGTGAACTGCACGGCTCACGGGGAGCCTATCGACGACAGCCTGTTAAAGGCAACGGAGCTCAGATGTCCCAAATGCGGCGAGCTTTATCCCGACCCGAACCGTCCCGTCTGTCCGAGATGTACCGACCGTCATTCGGTGTTTATCAGGCTGATGAAGATGTTCGGTGAATTCAAAAAGGAGACCGTAATGATAATGGTCACCCTGCTGCTGAGCAATCTGCTGGCGGTAGTCGCACCCGTGTTCAGCACGAAGATGCTCTATGACGACGTGCTTGCAGCGGGAGGAAGGTATTACGGAAAGGTGCTGCTGGTAGTTATCGCGGTGGCAATGGTTAACGTGGCGGGGCTTATCATCCGTGCGATATCGGGATTCATCTCGGCACGGGTCATCCCCGGCGTAAATCAGCGGCTGCGCATGAAGATATACACCGCCATGGAGGGCTTGTCGCTGCAGTATTTCACCAATAAGCAGACAGGCTCCCTCATGTCCAGAGTAGACCGTGACAGCAACAATATCTACTGGTTCTTCACCGACCAGTTCCTGTACTTTATAATATGCATGGTAAAGCTCGTGGGAATTGCCGCCGTTATGATGATAATATCCCCCATGCTTTCGATAGGCATACTTATCGTGCTGGCGGTGCTGGAGATAGTGCAGACCGGATTCAGCAAAAGTCAGCGGAAGCTGTACCGCAAGTATGATATCGCCACCCGTTCGGCGAACTCGGTGCTGTCCGATGCAATGAACGGAAGGCGCGTAGTGAAGGCGTTCTCCCGCGAGGACACCGAGAACAAGCGTTTCAGAACGAGAAACACGGAAGCGTACACCATAAACCGCCGCATAAACGGCAGGATAGCCAATACCATACCCTTTCTGAACGCCTTTCAGAGCCTTGTGACTCACATCACGATCTATCTGGGCGATGTTATGGTTATAACGGGCGGGATAATGTTCGGTGAGCTTTCCGCGCTGATAAACTACACTGCCATGATAGGCGAGCCTATCTCCGTGCTTTCGTGGATGGGCAACCGCTGGGCGAGCTGCATGGACGCGGCTTCGAGAATGTTTGAGATACTCGACGCGAAGCCTACCGTCAAGGAAGCACCCGAGCCTGTGCACAGAGAGCACTTCAAGGGAGATATCGAGCTTAGAAACGTCTCCTTTGAGTACGAAGCGGGCAGACCTATCATCAGGAACGTTTCCTTCAGGGTGCAGGCAGGGCACATGTTCGGCATCGTCGGAAAGACGGGAGCGGGCAAGTCCACGATAATCAATCTGATAGCGCGGCTCTACGACGTTACCGAGGGCGAGATACTCATAGACGGCGTGCCGATAAAGGATATCGCCTTTGCGGACCTGCGCCGCAGCATAGGCATAGTATCACAGGAGACCTTCATGTTCATAGGCTCTGTGGCGGATAATATCCGCTACGCAAACCCCAATGCCACCATGGAGGAGGTCATCGAAGCGGCAAAATCCGCCAATGCACATGATTTCATAACAAAGCTCCCCGAGGGCTACGATACCAAGATAGGCGAGGGAGGTATCACTCTTTCGGGCGGCGAAAAGCAGCGTATATCCATAGCCAGAGCCATAATCCAGAAGCCCGATATCCTCATTCTCGACGAGGCTACTGCGGCAATGGATACCCGTACCGAACGCCGCATACAGGCGGCTATCGACAAGCTCAAGGAGGGCAGGACTATTATTTCGATCGCTCACAGACTGTCCACGCTCCGCGACGCGGATATGCTCTGCGTCATCGAAAACGGCGAGCTCCGGGAAATGGGCACCCACGACGAGCTTATCCGCCGCAAGGGAAAATACTACGAGCTGTACCGTCTGCAGGCGGACGCTCTGAAATTCATCAACGACTAAGGGGGAAGATGTATGGAACAGGAGATCTACGAAGTAGACAAGCTGAATATCCTCGACTGCGATAAGCTGAAATTTTCGCAGGAGGAAAGCGGCTATCTCACTCTTGAATACGAGGGGTTTACCTATCACAAGGTAAATCCCACAAGGCTGATACCCTTTCATTCCAAGAACGAGTATATCAGCGTGAACTACGAAAACGAGGAAAAGGAATTCCGCGAGGTGGGAGTTATCCGCAGCCTTGAGGACTTTAATGACGAAAAGCAGAAAAAGCTGCTCTCGGACTATCTGGAGTATAAATATCACATGCCCGAGATAACCAAGGTTTACAGCATACGGGACAATATGCAGGGAGCTATCTTCGTCAAGGCGGACACCACCTGCGGCTCCAAGACTATCTGTATCACCGACTGGTATCAGAATTTCCGTCTGCGTGACGGCTGCTATCTGTACATCAACGACGCCGACGGAAACAAGTATTTCTGTCCCGATGTGTACAAGCTGGGCAAAAAGGACATCAGGATACTGGAAAACTACATATAAAATGTATTTACTTCATTGAAAAGGAGGTAATCCTCACAAAATGGAACTGTGTATAAACAAGCCCGAAGCTGCGGGGGAGGACGTGGTCTATGCGCTTCCCTATAACCTAAGCCGTGAGAATGAAATGATAAACGGCAGCTTCTGCGTGACCCGTGAGAAGATACTTATCTATCTTGACGGCAAGGTCATAAAGGAGTATGTGCTGGACGATTTCAAGGAATTCGAGTGTAAGCAGCAGGCAGGCTCTTCCATGGCGCAGGGCAGGGATAAAAAGGGGAATATCATATTCCTCTGCGCCTTCACGCAGGAGTATTTCCTGCGCTATGCGGAGTTGCTGAAAATTCTTGATTATTATCTGCGCACGGGAGAATTTCTCACCGAAAGCGACGCAGACGAGCCCTTCTGTCCCAAATGCGGACACCCGCTCAACGGCAGAAAGACCTGTCTCTTCTGCACAAAGAAGAGCAGCACCATACTTCGGCTGATAAAAATGCTTGCGCCCTATAAAAAGGAATATGCTGCGGCGATAATCTGTACGATAGCGGCGCAGCTGATAAATATTATGATACCCTATGCGGACAGATACATCATCGACAATTACGTCACCCCGAAAAACGAGGACTGGCACAGCTTTGCTGTGATAGTGACAGTGGTGCTGTCTCTGATACTGGTGAATGCGCTGCTGGATTTCATCAATATGAAGTGCAGCTTCAAGGCGGCTCTGGGACTGGGCAAGGATATCAGACAGCAGGTCTTTGAGAAATCGCAGGCGCTGTCCATGTCGGCTTCCGCAAAGCGGACGGCGGGCGAGATGATAAGCCGCGTTTCGGGAGACGCCGCAAAGGTGGAGGAATTCTTCACCGCCAACGGAAAGGACTTTGTGGTGCAGGTATTCTCAATGGTGATACTCTGCGTCATCATCTTCTTTATAGATGTAAGACTGGCAGTAATGACGGTGCTTCCGCTTCCGATAGTGTATCTTATCGCGAAGAAGCTTATCTCCCGCATGGAGGTAGCCTACACTCAGCAGTGGAAAAGCTCGGTCAAAAGCAGCGAGCTGCTCCATGATGGATTGAGCGGTATAAGGGTAGTAAAATCCTACGGAAAAGAGCAGTACGAGATAGACCGCTACAAGAAAGCAACGGACGAATGGCGCGTAAGCAGCACAAGAGCCGAAACAGGCTGGTACAGAACATATCCGATAGCGCAGTTCCTTATTTCGCTGGGCAGCTATTTCGTGCTGTATTTCGGCGGAAATATGGTGCTGGGTATGGAGATGACCATAGGCGAGCTGGTGCAGTTTTCCACATATGTGTCGATGCTGTACGCGCCTGTTGAGTGGCTTATCCGAATCCCGAGGACCCTTGCGGATACCACCGTATCTGCGGGCAAGGTGTTCGAGGTCCTGGACGAGGAGGCGGAGGTCGCAGACAGCGACAATGCGGGAGAAATAGACATCAAGGGAGATATTTCCTTCAAGAACGTGTACTTCGGATATAAGGTGTACAATCCCGTTTTAAAGGACATCAGCTTTGATATCAAGCAGGGCGAGATGATAGGCGTCGTAGGACATTCGGGCGCGGGAAAATCCACGCTTATTAACCTTGTTATGCGGCTTTACGACTGCACGCAGGGAAAAATTACCATAGACGGAGTGAATATCAAGGAGATCACCCAGAAATGTCTGCGTTCGCAGATAGGCGTGGTTTTGCAGGAGACCTTCCTGTTTGACGGGAATATCCTGGACAATATCTGCTACGCAAAGCCCGACGCCACCTTTGAGGAGGTCGTAAGAGCGGCGAAGATAGCCAATGCACATGATTTCATCACGAAGCTGCCCGACGGATATAATACCCGTGTGGGAAACAAGGGCTATCAGCTTTCGGGCGGCGAGCGGCAGCGTATCGCCATAGCGAGGGCGATACTCCACGACCCGAAGATAATAATCCTTGACGAGGCGACCTCCGCGCTGGACACCCAGACGGAAAAGCAGATACAGGAAGCGCTTGGCAGACTTATCAAGGGACGTACTACCATTGCAATAGCGCATCGTCTTTCCACGCTGAGCAGCGCAGACAGACTGCTTGTGCTTGACAAGGGACGGCTTGCGGAGTTCGGCACTCATAACGAGCTCATGAAGCAAAAGGGCGTGTATTACAAGCTGGTAATGGCACAGCGGCAGACCACGAAGATGAAGGCGGCAGTCACCGCGTCGGAGAATTGATAAACAGGGCGGCTCATACCAAACAGCCGCCCATTTTAAAAAACGGAGGAAAAACAAATGGAAAAGCTTACAAGCAAAACAGAACAGATAATGAACGACCGCTTCGGCTGTGACAATGTGATAGCCCTTGCCACAGCGGAGGATAATATCCCCCATGTCCGCGGGGTGAACGCATATTATGAAGATGGTGCGTTTTATATCATCACCTATGCTATGTCGGACAAGATGAAGCAGATAGGGAAAAATCCCATAGCTGCGGTATCGGGTGAGTGGTTCACCGCTCACGGACGGGCTGAAAGTCTGGGGTACATCGGCAGTGAGGACAACGCCGATATCGCCGATAAGCTGAAAGCTGTTTTCGGTGAGTGGATAGACAACGGTCATGTTGATTTTTCCGATGAGAACACGATAATTCTCCGCGTAAAGCTTACGGACGGGGTATTGTTTGCAGAGGGCGTGCGGTATGATATTGATTTTGAGAACAGCTTCTGAACGGTATTGCTAAAAAACAGGGAGGAATAAAAATGACCGAAAGAGAATATGAGACCGCAATGTGGGAAGCCGCAAAGAACAGGGACAAGGAGAGCTTCTCGGAGCTGGTGGATGAAAATGCCGTCATGGTATGCGGAGGGTACAGATGTACCGGCGCGGAATACGCGGATATCGTCAAGGAGTTTGATATTTCGTCCTATAAGATAACGGGTTTTGAGGTGATATTCCGCACAGACGATATGTTTCAGGTGCATTATCTGATAGAGACAAAGGCGTCCCGCGAAGAAAACAAGGACCTGGAGGGAGTGTTCCATATCACTTCGACCTGGAAAAGCAGCGGGGATAAATGGAAGGTCATATTTAATATGGATTCACGGGTGATAGGGTGACAGAAAAATGAAGGTGATCAATTATTTTGACTGCGATAATAAAGAGCATTGGCTTGAGCAGATAGGCGGCAGCGATTGGGGAGCGGGAAAATTTATGTACAGCTTACTGAAAGATGGCAGGCTGTGGGAATTCGTAGGTGATAATGCAAAGGTGCTTCTGCTGGTGGAGGGAGATGAGCTTATCTCATTCTGTACATATGCACAAAAGGATGACATAAGGGATACCGACTTAAAGCCATGGATAGGCTTTGTATATACATTTCCGCATAGACGGGGACAGCACTGTGTCGGTAAATTATTTGATGCGATAGCCGATATAGCAAGAGCGGAGAATGTCCGTCAGGCGTATATATCCACCGATCATACGGGGCTGTATGAGAAATACGGCTGTGAGTTTTATCGGATGATGCCCGATATAGAGGGGAAAATGTCAAGAGTATATGTAAAGAGATTTGAATAAAAATTTCCGAAGGTTAATCCTTGACAACAAAAAGTCGGGCGGGTCATCTGTTTGATAATCGGAATTTGTAGGAATGGGATATCCCTTGAATATAAGCGGTTTTAAGATATGTAAAAGACCTTTGACATTGAAAAAACGAATAAAACTTCCGGTTGTCAAAGGTTTTTGATAGACAAAAAACGCTGCTTTGATTAAAATAAAAATGAAGGAGGCAGACAATATGGAGCTTGGAAGTCAGATAAAAAAACATCGCAATGAATTATCATTATCACAGGAAGAACTGGCAGAAAAAGTATATGTATCAAGGCAAACTATTTCTAACTGGGAGAATGATAAAAGCTATCCCGATGTAAACAGTCTTGTTCTTTTGAGCGAAATATTTAATGTCTCCATCGATAATTTGATTAAAGGAGATATTGAAATCATGAAAGAACAGATAAGAGCTGAAGACAGAAAAGAATTTGAAAGTTTAAGTCATATCTACGCAATCTTGTTTTTTTTGGCAATGCTTTCACCAATACCGCTGTTCCATTTTTTGAGATTAGTGGGTATTTGCATCTGGCTTGTGTTAATGGGTCTTACACTTTTTGTGGCGCTCAGGCTGGAAAAGATGAAAAAACAGTTTGATATTCAGACCTATAGGGAGATAGTTGCGTTTTCTGAGGGTATGAGGCTTGATGATATTGCCAAAGCCAGGGAAGAAGGTAAAAGACCCTATCAAAAGCTTTTACTTGCATTTGGTTCGGGTATTTTAACACTTATTATCGCAATTTCATTTGCTATGCTGCTTAAATAAGGGAGGATAAAAAAATGATTTGGGAAGAACTTGGAATCAGTTTTGGAACGGCAATTTTTGTTTTAATTGCATTATATTTTGTGATTAAGTGGGCTGTTAAAAACGGAATAGAAGAAGCATATGAGGATATTACAAAAAAAGACCCGGAAGAAGATATTGAAGAACTTACCGAGGAATAATCATATTCCCATTTACCGTGCAGACCATATCCGAACGATGTATCAAAATTTTCCGAAGGTTAATCCTTGACAACAATAAAACAATATGCTATAATAGTAAGAGTGGGGAGCTTGCGCAAGGCAGGCTGAGAGGAAGCTGTGCTTCGACCCGTAACCTGATTCGGATAATGCCGACGTAGGGACATATATTATGGCATGTTCCTGCGCAGGTTTGTTTGATCTGCGCATTTTTATTTTATAT
>JALEMR010000043.1 GCA_022768245.1 Oscillospiraceae bacterium | reverse complement strand
ATAGTGCGTACTCAATAACTGCCCGAAGGGCAGTTATTGGCTGAAAATCCTGTAAAACAGGATTTTCAGCGGCACAAATCAAAGATTTGTGCTGTACTACCTGATTGACGTCTGCTTTTGCCGCCGCTAACGGGCGGCAAGGTGCAAGGATTTTTGGCTAAACCGCCAAAAATCCTTGCACCCAACAACAGAAAAAGTGCTCCGAAGCAAAGCTTCTACGCACTTTTTCTGTTGTTGAGCAGACATTAAATAGATAATTCAACGAGGAAATTAACCATGAGTAAAAACAGGACCCCCGAAGCTCCGAGACCGGGACAGGGCACAGCTGCCCGAAAAAGAGAGCGGCAGAAGAAAATGCAGATGCGGCTGTACATAATCGTGATAATCCTTGCAGTCGCGGTGATATTCGTCATACTTGTGTTCAACGTTTTTTTCAATATACAGAACGTCGATGTGGAGGGCTCCACGAACTACACCGCCGAGGAGATATTCAAAGCCAGCGGCATAACCGTCGGCGATAATATGCTCCGTGAGGACATCGCAAAATGCAGCGAGAACATAACGTCCACGCTGATATATATAGAATCTGCGGAGGTAAAGAAGCTGTACCCTTCCACCATAAAGATAACGGTGGAAGCCAGCGTACCTTTTGCCAATGTGCAGACCTCAAGCGGATATTATCTGATAAGCCGCGGAGGGAAGATACTTGAAACGCTTACCAATCCCAAAAGCGGCATAATGACCATAACAGGCTCCGAGGCGGATATCACCCTGCTGCCGGGAGAGAGATTCGCGTCCATCGACGAGACCAAGAACAAGGATATCTATGCGCTTCTGGACGCATTCAGCGAGCATGAGCTGGAAAACGTGACCTATATCGACATAACCGATCCCGCCAATGTTTCCTTCGAGTATGACAGCCGTATCGTAGTGGAGCTGGGAGTGGTATCCGACCTGGATTACAAGCTGAATTTCATCACGCAGATACTCCACGACCAGCTGGGAACAGGCGTTTTCGGCACACTGCGGCTCCTGCCCGACAACAGCGCACAGTTCATCGACGAGGCGGGCATAGCGGAGAACGACAGAGTATTTGCCCAGAATTACGAAGCATATGAGGAATCGCTGCGTCAGGAATCGGAATCCCTTGCGCAGGAAGCGGCGGAGCAGTCCTCCGAGAGCAGCTCCGAACAGTCCGAGGAAACACAGCCTACCGAAACACAAGCTCCCGAAACGGAGACTGCCGCAGCCGCTACAGTAATGGAATGATCCGCTTATTTTGTCAGAAATTAATGATGGAATCTACAAAATAGTGAAAAAGCGATAAATTTTCAAGCCCGTTTTCGTTAATAAGAGGAAATTTTAAAAAGTTTTAAAATTGACTTGAAATATCGGAGAATATGTGGTAATATTAATATGAATACATGTTGAGATAAAAATTCAAATCTGAAAAACAGAGATATATATAAATAGGAGGAAGTTGCAATGCTGCAGGTTGATATGGAAGAAAAGGATACATCTACGTTAAGTCTGGCTCCCGATGTTGTTATAAAGGTCATCGGCGTTGGCGGCGGCGGAGGAAATGCGCTGAACCGCATGATCGAGGAAGGCATCAAGGGAGTTGAGTATATAGCTGTCAACACCGACGCTATGGCGCTTAATTCGTCAAAGGCTGCAAACAGAGTTCAGATCGGTCAGAAGCTGACAGGCGGAAGAGGCGCAGGTGCCAAGCCCGAGATCGGCGAGAAGAGCGCTCAGGAGAACAAGGACGAGATAGCAGCTGCTATCAACGGTTCAAATATGGTATTCATCGCTGCGGGAATGGGCGGCGGAACAGGTACGGGAGCAGCTCCCGTTGTTGCGCAGATCGCACATGATATGGGCATTCTCACCGTAGGCGTTGTTACCAAGCCCTTCGGCTTCGAGGGCAAGAAGAAAATGGAAAAGGCAGAAATGGGCATAGAGGAATTAAGACAGCACGTTGATGCGCTGGTCGTTATCCCCAATGCGAAGCTGCTGACCGTTTCGGACAGAAAGCTCACCATGATGGAATCCTTTGCGATGTCGGACGATATTCTCAAAACGGGTGTCAAGGCCATCGCCGAGATAGTCACCGTTGAAAGCTACATGAACGTAGACTTTGCCGATGTTGAGACCACCCTGAAGGACGCAGGACTTGCGCACATGGCTGTAGGCGTGGGAACAGGCAAGGACAAGGTCAACGAAGCGTTCAGCAGTGTTGTATCCAGTCCTCTGCTCGAGACATCGCTTTCAGGTGCGAAGAGACTGCTGCTCAATGTCACCTTCTCTCCCGACGTATATCTGGAAGACGTCAACGACCTTGCCGAAAGGATCGAAGAAGCTGCGGCTCCCGATGTTGATATCATCTTCGGTTCATCGCCCGATGAATCCCTTGACGACGCTATCAGCGTAACAGTCATTGCGGCAGGCTTTGAAGAGCCCGACGTGGTCAACGTAGACAACAAGATGATGAACGATGCGATGCAGGAATTTGCCAATGCCAGAGGAGTAAACTCCATGAACAATTCCCGCGCAGGCTTCGGCACCCAGTCCAGGACAGCTTCCCAGACCGCTGCAAAGAGCGACCCGTTATTTACATACGGAAACAGTTCAAGCATGAGCAACATGGACGACGACCTCATTTCCATGTTCAAGGACAGAAAGTAATTTGTGATATATAAAGTCTCCCGCGGACGATCTCATTTCCGCGGGAGACTTTTTCGGTTGTTGGGTGCAAGGATTTTTGGCGTTTCAGCCCAAAATCCTTGCACCTTGCCGCCCGTCAGCGGCGGCAAAAGCAGACGTCAATCAGGGAGTACGGTACAAATCTTTGATTTGTACCGCTGAAAAGCCTGTTTTACAGGATTTTCAGCCAATAACTGCCCTTCGGGCAGTTATTGAGTACGTACTATTTATTCACAGATCATTTATAAAATATATACAAAAAAACATACCCGAAACCGCGGAGGTCTCGGGTACGAATTAAATATCCAAAAGCGAATTACAGAGTATTAGCCTCGTCAACTACCTTCTTGATAGCCTCAACAGCGTCGTCGGGGAGCTTATCATAGCCGCCCTTTTCTGTTGCGAACTTCTGAACGTTCTCAAGACGGCTCTGCATTGCGTTCTTAAGTGCAGCTGCATAGTCCTTGTCGCCGAGGTCAACATTGAAGTCGTTCCAGTCCATGATCTCGATATCCTCGAAGGGACCCCACTTCTTGAACTCTGCCTTCTTCTCAACGATAGCCTCAAGGATTCCGAGAGTATCGGCGGGCTTAACCTTCTTGCCCATGAAGTCGCCTGTGTTGATAACATAGCAGGCAACGTTCTTCTCCTCAACGAGCTTCTTGAACTTAACGTAGTCGTTAGCGAGAGGATAAGTTCTGAAGGGGTTAGCATAGGGAACGATACGAAGAGCGTTCAGGTCAGTTCCTGCCTTAACGCGCTCTGCGGTAGAGGTCTTTGTAGCCAGTGTAGCGCCCATTACGGAAGCGAGGGAAGCACCCTTGAGCTTGATAACGGGAGGAATGGTAGGATCCTTCATGATCCAGAAGATAGCGTTTACGGGAGCGTCGATCTTATCAACACGGTTGGGAGACCAGAGCTTGGACTTGATAGCACGTCCGTTGCCGTTTCTGATATCCTCTGTTACGAGCTGAACCTTGCCGTCCTCGTCGATGGTAGCGCCGCAGTTCTGAACTGTGAGCAGGTACTTGTTATCGGGGCAGCCTGTAGGATAATCGGCTGTCTTGTCGAAGTAGGAGGGCTCCAGAGCGATGGAAGCGCAGGTATCGGTGTTGATGATGAAAGCGTCATCATGGAGCACCTTGATCTCGTACTTGCCGTTGTGCTTAGCGTGAGTAAGTGTGGACTTACCGGAGCCGGAAAGACCGTATACGGAAGCAACGAACTTAGAGCCGTCGGAGAGAGTATATTCCTTCTGACCGCCGTGGCAGGAAGCGTAGCCGTTTCTGTTAGCGAGAGCCCAAGCCATTGTAAGAGTACCCTTCTTGTGCTCGCCGAAGTACTTCATACCGAGAATTGCAGCGCAGTTCTGATCTGTGTCGAAGTAGCAGAGAGTAAGAGGATCGGACAGACAGCTGTAATCAACGTCGGGGTGATTCTGAGGAGTCCACTGAGGATCGGAGAAGATGTAGATGTCAGGCTCCTTTCCGTCGCCAACAGGCTTGGAATTAGCGTACATCTTAACATACTCGTCGGACTTATACTGGAAGTTGAGCATCCAGTTGTAGAGGATATTCTCCTCGCCCTCGGGGATAAGCAGGTGAGCCTTTACCATAAACTCGGGATCGAGACCTACATAGCACTCAGCGTGATAAAGCTTCTTCCAGCGAGTAGAATAGGTTGCGTCGAGAATTACCTTGTCGAGCTTAACATCGTCAACGCCGGGCTCGCCCTTAATGCGGCGTGCAGCTGCGTAACGGCCTGTAACAGCACCGTCGTTAAAAAGAAGAACCTTAGCGTCTGCATCGAGACCGATCTCCTCGGCTCTGTAAACAGGCATATCGGTAACAATTGTTCCGGGAGAATTCTTAGCAAGGTTATACGCTTCCTTAAGAGTATTTACCTTTACGACGTTATTGCCATAGAAAGCGCTTTCGATGATAGCACGGGTCTTAGAAAAACCGACCTTGTCCTTGCCGATTTCACTGATAGGATAATTTGCTTTTGTTGACATGGCATTTGCCCTCCTTGAAATATTTTAATGTGGCGAGTGCAGTATTCACAGCAGCATTAACAAGCGGTAATGATCCTGTAAGACAGTTTATCAACGCTAACCGCACCGCATACACATTATTCTTCTTTATTTTATAATATTCCGCATAAAAAGTCAAGTCTTTTTTGTGAATTTTATATCAATATGTGCTGTCCGTGGCATCAGGCGACTATACCGATATTTTCAAGCTGATACAAAAATGAAATCTTGACATATTCGTATTTATGTGAT
>JALEMR010000098.1 GCA_022768245.1 Oscillospiraceae bacterium | reverse complement strand
GTTCGATTCCGATCGGAGGCACCATATATTGCGGATTTAGCTCATCTGGTAGAGCGCCACCTTGCCAAGGTGGAGGTAGCGAGTTCGAGCCTCGTAATCCGCTCCACAATTCGTCGAGGCAAGAGTCTCGGCGTTTTTTTTAGCTATTAGCAAATAGCAATTAGCAATTAGCTGACAGTTATGGTCTTTTCGCTGTGCACTAAATTGTTAATCGCAAACAGCTGATCGCTATCAGCTACTTTTCGGTATTTTTTCGCATGAAAACCTTGACAATACATATAAATAAATGGTATAATATATGTTATCGACAGGCTTATGTACTAATACTATGATTGCTGATTACTAATTGCTAATCGCTAATTGCTAATCGCTGTGTACCAAGTACCAAAAACCTGAATTTGTTGTGGACAAGGAGATCATTATGGCTGTAAAAAAAATCAAAATGTCTCAGGAAGGCTTCGATGCCTTAGAGGAAAGACTGGAATATCTTAAAAACGTCAGCAGAAAGGAAGTAGCCGAAAAGCTGAAGGAAGCCCGCTCACAGGGAGACTTATCCGAGAACGCCGAGTACGACGCAGCTAAGGATGAGCAGGGTATCATCGAGGGCGAGATCAAGGATCTGGAATTCAAGATTGCCAACGCCGAGATCGTGGACAGCGCAGACCTTACCAACGACGAGGTGGGCGTGGGCTCCAAGGTGAAGCTTAAGGATATGGAATTCGACGAGATACTCGATATCCAGATAGTGGGCTCTATCGAATCCGACCCCGATAAGAATAAAATTTCCGAGGACTCCCCTATCGGTATGGCTGTTTTAAAGGCTAAGGTGGGCGATATCGTCACCGTTGAGGCTCCTATGGGCGAGATACGCATGGAAGTGCTGGAGATCAGCAAATAATCAAAAGAGAAAGAGTGATAAGCTTTGGCAGAAAATGAAAATCTTACCGCAGAGGAAGAACAGTCCGAAGAGGACGTCAACATATTAAAGAAGGTCAGGATGGAAAAGCTTGAAGCTATGAAGGCTGAGGGCAAAAATCCTTTCGAGATAACCTCCTTTGACGCGGACACAAAGTGCGCATATATCAGAGAAAACTACGAAGACATGGAGGGTAAGACCGTTAAGATAGCAGGCCGTATCATGACATGGCGCAAAATGGGCAAGGCTCATTTCATCAATATCACAGACAGCTCCGACCGTATGCAGGTATACGTTCGCATGAACGATATCGGCGAGGAGCAGTTCAAGGAATTCAAGACCTGGGATATCGGCGATATCGTCGGAATTGAGGGCTTCGTCTTCAAGACCAAGACCGAGGAGATATCCGTTCACTGCACCAAGATCACGCTGCTTACAAAGTCTCTTCTGCCACTGCCCGAAAAGTGGCACGGCTTAAAGGATCAGGATACACGCTATCGTCAGCGTTACCTTGATCTTATCGTAAATCCCGAGGTAAGAGACACCTTCAAGAAGCGCTCTGCGATAATCGCTTCTATAAGACGCTTCCTCGACAGCAAGGGTTTTATGGAGGTAGAAACTCCTATGCTCGTTTCCAACGCGGGAGGCGCTGCGGCAAGACCCTTCGAAACTCACTACAACGCCCTCAACGAGGACGTAAAGCTGAGGATCTCTCTGGAATTATATCTGAAAAGACTTATCGTCGGCGGACTTGAAAGAGTCTACGAGATAGGCCGCGTATTCCGCAACGAGGGCGTTGACGCAAGACACAACCCCGAGTTCACCCTTATGGAGCTCTATCAGGCATACACCGACTATCACGGCATGATGGACCTTACCGAGGAAATGTTCCGCCACGTGGCAAACGAGGTCTGCGGCACCGCTGTAGTTCCCTACGGCGAGTACATGATCGACCTTGAAAAGCCCTTTGAGCGCATCACCATGGTGGACGCGGTCAAGAAGTATTCGGGCGTGGATTTCTCCCAAATCAAGACCACCGAGGAAGCAAGAAAAATCGCCGACGAAAAGGGCGTTCACTACGAAAAGCACCACAAGAGAGGCGATATCCTCAATCTTTTCTTCGAGGAATTCGTTGAAGAGCACCTCATTCAGCCCACATTCGTTATGGATCACCCCGTGGAGATATCTCCTCTTACAAAGAGAAAGCCCGAGGATCCCGACTATGTTGAGCGCTTTGAGCTCTTCATTACGGGAAGAGAGATGTGCAACGCATATTCCGAGCTGAACGACCCTATCGACCAGAGAAAGCGTTTCGAAGAGCAGGAAGAGCTCTTAAAGCAGGGCGACGAGGAAGCTAACCACATCGACGAGGATTTCCTCCGTGCACTTGAGATAGGCATGCCCCCCACAGGCGGCATCGGCTACGGTATCGACCGTCTTGTAATGCTGCTGACTAACAGCAGTGCCATCAGGGACGTGCTGCTGTTCCCCACAATGAAAACGCTGGATCAATAAGCATGCAAAACGCCTGAAATAAAACGATCTGCCGTATCGGAACGGAAATTCTCAAATACTGCCGTTTTGGGTACGGCAGTATATCATTTTAACGCGTTGGAGCATAATATGAAACAGCGTTTTTTTCTCTCGGTCATTTCCGTTATTACTGCCTGCATGATTTTATTGTGTCAGGGCAGCACGGTATCTGCGGAAACAAGAAGTCAGATAAATGTACTTCCAAATACAAATACCAATATTTTCGACGAGGAAATGCTTGCCCTGCTTTCCGAAATAACGGAAGCTGCGGCACAAAGCCAAAACGTCAGCATATATTACCATGATACGGAAACAGGCTACTATTTTTATTACAACCCCGACAGCGTCTACAATTCCGCCAGCACCATAAAGGCGATATATTGTCAGTACATCGTTCAGTCGGGAGCCGACCTTTCCCGCAAGGTGGAGTTCACCTATGCGGAAAAGGAAAGCTATTCCGGAAAGCTTACCGCAAATGCTGTCGGTCAGTATTTCACGGTGGACGAGCTCATACAATATTCGCTTATTTACTCGGATAATATGGCATACCGTCTGCTGTTCAGGACCTTCGGGAACGAGGGCTTCAACACTTACATAAAATCGCTGGGACTGAGCCGTCCGCAGCTCAGCAGCTACAGCGAGTACACAACCGTCACCGCTAAGGATATGGGCAAATGTATGCTTGAGATATACCGCTATTCCGAAGCCGAAAATGACCCTTACATCATCGAGCTGCTGAAAAATACGACCTACAATGTTCAGCTTTCAAAAGGGACAAAATACGAGACAGCTCACAAATACGGCTATCAGGACGGCAGCAACGGCTTTCACGACACGGCGATAATTTATGCCGACGAGCCGTATATACTGTCTGTTTACACAAATGTCAACGGAAACGATAAGGACTGCTATAAAATATTTGTACAGCTGTCCGAGCTTACGGAAAAGCTGCACGACAAGCTTCATCCGACAAAGAAAAAGTCCTCGGAATTGCTGCGGATTTTTTTCCCGTTTCTTGATAAATATGCGGAATTATTCAGCTGAGCTTATCGGGCACAGTTATCGGTATATTGGGGTAATACTGCCGTTACGGCAATATTACCCTTTTTTAATTTGAAAGGAAAATCATATGGGCAAGAAGAAAAATGAAAAGACCTTGATGGACGTTATCCGCGAGGTGAACGAAAAGGAACGCCTCGAAGAAGAAGCCGAGGAGGAACGCAAGGCGGAAGAACGCCGTCAGCGGGAAGAAGCACAGAAAAAGGCTTACGAGGAACAGCTCCGAAGGGACAGGATAGAGCTGATAAAGCTTAAGGAGGGCGTTATCTCCGACAAGGATATCCCCCGCGAGGAAAAGGCCGAAAAACACTATACAATATGGCAGAGGATAGGAAATGTCATCTACCACGATAAGGCGTATATCATCTTAGGACTGTGCTTTATTGCGCTGGTGGTGTTCATCGTGTATTCAATAGTCTCCGCCGACCGCCCCGATATGACTGTCATCTACATAGACAATGACCCGAATATGGAATATCTCTGCGACGACGCCGCAAACGTCTTTGAGCCCTACTGCGAGGACGTCAACGGCGACGGCGAGGTCATGGTCAAGATGTTCTACGTCCCCGAGGAGCTGGGCGGCGATAATGCCGCAAATATGCAGCTGAATCAGTCCTACCGCACTAAGCTCATAGCGGAGTTTCAGGCGGGCGAGGTCATTATGGTCATCGGCACCGAAAGGGTCTATAAGGAAATGGGTATCTACGGCAACGGCCTGCTGCAGGATATGACCGAGCTTTACCCCGACGACGAAAACGCCACAAGCTTTGGTTACAAAGTAACGGGCACCTCTCTCGCCGAAGCGATGGGCTACGAGGACCTCCGCGAGGATCTGTACATCTCCTTCAGAACGCCACAGAAGCTCATAGGTACGAGCATAAAGGAAATGGAAGAGAACTACGAAACAGCTCTGAAGACCTTCGATAATTACATTAAGGAAAACCGCGCAGACTGAACCGCCGGACAACAAATTATTTCAATATAATAAAAATGCCGTTAAAAGCTCTCTTTTTTAACGGCATTTTGTTCAGATATACAAAATTATTAATATCTTATCCGTATTCTATTGACGTTTTTTATAAATCATGATATAATAAGGCTATAAAAATAAGAATATCATGTTCTTATTGAAATAGTACACAGATCAGATAAAACAAATTGAAAGGATGTTATCAACATGAAATCTGCAAAGATCACAAGCGTGGCTCTGGCTCTGGCTATCGCAGCGAGCATTCCTGCGTCAATTCCTGCCGCTGCTGCTGAAACTACCACATCAACGGCTGCTGTCTCCGCTTCGACAGCTTCCGCAAAAACCTACAAGACCGATTCTATTATCAAAAGCTCGGGCTACAAGACAGCTTATACCTCGAGATACGCATACAAGACTCTGTCTTCCAAGGAAAAGACTCTCTATAAAAGCATAGTTGCTGCCGTAAAGGATCTGGAGTCCGTTGTAACGCTCCCCAGCGGCATTACCGATAATCAGATCATGAAGGTATATTCACTGGTCTTCAACGAGGAGCCTCAGCTCTTCTGGATGGGCTCGGGCTATACCAAGGGCTCTGATTATCTTTATGTTTCCTATAAGACCAACGATCTTGACGAGATCGAAAAAATGCAGAAAGCTATGAACAAGCAGACATCTTCTTTACTTGCAAAGGCTAAGAAGTACAGCTCTACATACAACAAGCTTAAGGTCTTCTACGATTATATCGTTCTTAACAACGACTTCATGCTTGAAGATGCCGATAACAGCTTCAACTCCACTGTTTATGCAGGTCTTACCAAGAAGGAATCCCTCCAGTGCGCAGGCTATGCAAAGACAATGCAGTACCTCTGCGACCTGGCAGGCATCGAGTGCATGGTAGTTACAGGTACCAATAAGTCGGGCGATTCCCACGCATGGAACGTTGTAAAGTGCGGAGACGGCTACTATAACCTCGACCCCACATGGGGCGACCCCAAGAACAGCTTCGGAAGCAGCTATATTTCCTATATGTTCTTCTTAGTTCCCGACGCATGGATCAAGAACATATCTCACTACAACGTTAACGTAGTTACACGTGCAAACGGCACCAAGGTAAAGCTCTTCACTCCTCCCTCCTGCACAAAGACAAAGTACAACTACTTCATCAAGAGCGGTCTGAACTACAGCTCCGCTTCTAAGGGCTATACAGGTCTCAAGGCTCAGGTCAAGAAGGCTGTCGCAGCCAAGTCAAACGTAGCCGAGATCAGAGTATCAAGCAAATCCGCTTATTCTACCCTCACAAGCTCCAGCTATCAGAGCAAGCTCCAGTCCTACGCAAAGAGCCTCAGCAGCAACGTTTCCTCTGTAAAGGTACAGTACAAGTCCGTTACAGCAGGCACCTATGTTGTTCACTATGATATCACCTATAAGAAGTAATTCTCTCTTATAAACTATCCCCCCGAAACGTTTTGTTTCGGGGGGATCTTGCATTCAGCCAATAGCAATTAGCAAATAGCAATTAGCGGTCAGTCCATAGTTTCAGTCTTTAGCAGGAAAGACTAAAACTATGGACTTTCTGTTGTTTGCCAATAGCTCATGGCTAATCGCTAACGCTCTTTTATACCAGCAATTCTATCTTATACGCTTTTCCCATATCGGTGGGGAATATTGTCAGTCCGTCCTCATAAGTCATGTTGACAGGCTGTCCGTTTTCCGATATGAAGTATTTTCCGCGGATACGGCATGTCCCGCCCGCATTGCTTACTATGCTGCCTTCGGTGACCTTACCGTCCTGCCATTCAAAGGAGACCTCAAAGCCGCCCCTCGCTCTCATGGAGGAAACGCTGCCGCTGCTCCATTCGGATGGTATGGCAGGGATAAGCTTTATCTCACCGCTGTGGCTCTGCATTACAGCCTCCGCAATGCCTGCGCCGCCGCCGAAATTGCCGTCTATCTGGAATGGCGGATGCATATCCAGCATGCTTATCGCCGTAGAGTGGGAAAGCAGTGCGGTGATATTCTCGCCCACCTTTTCGCCGTCGTGGAGCCTTGCCCACATGTTGATTATCCACGCTCTGGACCAGCCCGTATGGCCGCCGCCATGAGACAGTCTGCGCTCGATGGTAGCCTGTGCTGCCTGTGCAAGCTCGGGAGTCGCTTCGGGAGTTATCATTTCACCGGGGTATAGGGCAAAAAGCTGTGAGATGTGCCTGTGTCCCGGCTCTACCTCGTCGTAATCCTCCGCCCATTCCATTATCTGACCGTATTTGCCTATCCTCGGCTTGGGGAGCCTTTCGCGGATATCCTTCAGCCTGTCCACAAATCCCCTGTTGTCTGCGCCGATAATATCCGCCGCCTCGATTATGTCGGTGAACAGCGTATAGAGTATCTGACTGTCCATGGAAGGTCCCTGACAGATAGAGCCCTTTTCGCCCGACTTCGTAACATAGGTGTTCTCGGGTGAGACCGACGGAGACGTTACCAGATGACCGCTGCCGTCGTCGATAAGATATTCGGTGAAAAACTCCGCCGCTTCGCAGAGGGTATCGTATTTCTCCGCAAGGAAGTCCTTGTCCATGGTGAAGCGATAATGCTCGTAGATGTGCAGACAAAGCCACGCAAGACCCATGCACCAGATAGTAGCGGGCATCCACTTATCCTGAGGAGCGCAGTCTCCCCAGATGTCGGTGTTGTGATGACATACCGCGCCCTTGCAGTGATACATTTCACGGGCAGTGACGCGTCCGTGTTCTCTCATGCGCTCGATGTGGTCGAAAAGCGGCTTGCAGCAGTCACCAAGTCCCTGAGCCTCCGCAGCCCAGTAGTTCATCTCGGTGTTGATGTTCACGGTAAATTTTCCGCCCCATGCAGGCCACATATCCTTGTTCCATATGCCCTGCAGATTCAGCGGCAGCGAACCCTCCCGTGAGCCCGCTATCATCAGATATTTTGAGAAATTGTAGTACAGCTCGGCAAGCTTGTTATCCTTGCCGCCGTTTCTGATATTGTCAAGGCGCTTGTCGGTGGGGGCGGAATATTCCCCCTCGCTGTTGTCGCATAGAGTGATGCGGCACCTGTTGTAAAGCCGTGAAAAATCCTCGGTGCTGCGCTTGTACAGGCTCTTTATCCTGCGGGCGGCGGTGTGAACGCGGTTTATCGCCGTATCGAGATAGTTTCCGCTGCGGAAAGCGCTCTCACAGGCGAGGATTATATACACCTCGGAGCATTCCTCGGCGGTGAGGATATTATAATCGGCGTAAGCCCTGCCGTCTGCGGAGTATACTGCCGCAGCGCAGGCATAGGGAACACCGTCGCTCACGGTGAATATCACGGTATTATCGTCATAGCCGTCATTCCTGTCGTAGTTGTCGTCTCTGCCGCCGAAGTCAGCCTTCAGGCTGATGCTGCGGGGCTTGTCGGCGGAGTATCTTATGACCATAACGTCGTCGGGGCAGGACACGAACACCTCCCGCGAAAAGCGAATGCCCTCCGATACGAACTCCGCAAAAGCCACGCCCGTTTCAAGACACAGTCCACGCACATACTCCGAGTATTCTCCCGCGGACATATTGATATGCAGGTCCCCCAGTGGCATATAGTGGCGCATCTGTTCATTTCTGCCGTAGAAAGCCTCTTCGATGAGCTTTTCCGCCTCGGGAGCGTGACCCTCGGAGATAAGCTTTCTCACTTTTTCGAGATTCGGAAAAGCGTTGGGATTATCCCGCTTGCGGAAATCACCCGACCAGAGGGAATCCTCGTTAAGCTGTATAAGCTCGGACGCAGGCGCTCCGAAGACCATTCCGCCCAGCTTTCCGTTTCCCACGGGAAGCGCTGCGTTCCAGTCCTCGGCAGGCTTTTCATACCACAGCAGATCGGCTCCGCTGTTATTTTTCAGCAAATCTGAAATATTCATCATCTCATCCTTTCAAAAAAGCGGCTGCGGAGATATTCCGCAGCCGCTTGCAGCCTTTATGGAAATTACATACCGGTAAGACCCGAACGGGCAATACCTTCTGTGAAGTTTTTCTGCAGGCATACGTACATGATAAGCATCGGAAGAATAGAGATCAGACAGCCTGCCTCCATCCATACGATAAGCTCACGGACATTAGGCGATACATTTGCGCCGTCAAAGATGATTCGTGTAAGGTTCGAATCAAGGTTTTTCAGCATAAGTGCGATCGTTCTGTTGTCGGTGAAGAAGGAGGTGGATACATAGTAATCGTTCCAGTACCATACTACCGACAGCAGGAATACTGTAAGGAAGGTAGAGCCTGCGTTGGGGACCATGACCTGAACGAAGGTCCTTAAGGGCGAGCAGCCGTCAAGCATAGCCGCGTCCTCCAGCTCCTTGGGAAGTCCTCGGAAGGACTGCCTGAACAGGAATATGAACAGTCCCGCACGGATACCGTTTGCAGTCAGAGCAGGAAGGTACATCGTAAGTGCGTTATTGATGAGGTTGATGTAATTTCCTGTGATAAGGTGGAAAACTCCCAGAGGATTGAAATATCTGAAGAACATGTACTGAGGGATAAGGATGATCTGCGAAGGAACAAGGATCATAAGGATAACTATTCCGAACAGCAGCTTCTTTCCCTTGAAGTTATATCTCGCGAAGCCGTAGCCCGTCACCGCGCAGGAAAGCACCTGCACCAGCGAACAGCCGATATTGATAAACAGGGTATTTCCGAGAGTGTTCCAGAAATCCATTGCCTTGATAACGTCCTTGACGTTATCCATTGTAAAGGTCTTGGGAAGCCACATGATAGTGGGGTCGTTCATTTCGGTCCTTGGTCTGAATGCGGTTGAGAGCATGTAGAGCAAGGGGTAAATGATTACGAAGCAAAGACCGAAAACGATAAGTCCTCTGCATATAGGCCATACCTTATCGAAAGCTCTTTTTCTTTTTAGGTATTTCTGTTCTGCGGGGGTAAGGTTTTCGAGACGCTTTTTAAAGCGTTCCCTTTCCTCCTTGCGGGACCTTTTCGGCTCCTTGGGTTTCTTTTCCGGTTTAACCTTCTTCAGAAGGCCGGATATTGCATTTGCCTGTGTAGTTGTTTGTGATGCCATTATTCCGCCTCCTGATCAATCATCGTAGTAAATTATCTTGTTCATGATCCAGCTGACTATCGCCACGACCACAAGTACGATAGCGAAGTAGCTCCATGCCATAGCTGCCGCACGGCCGTATTTCCAGTCTGCCTGAACGCTGAGTATTCTTGCCATGACCTCGTTGCTGGGGTCAACGAACGAATCTATGATGGTGTAGATGAAGTTTACAAGGATCATAGGAGAAACGTAGGGAAGAGTGATCTTCCAGAAGAATTCCCATGATGTTGCGCCTTCGATAGCGGCAGCCTCCTTAGCGGACGCGGGGATGCCCTGCAGAGCCGACAGGAAGATGATTATCTGGATACCGCATTTCCATACGAGGTTCAGGATATCACTGGTCATATCGGAGATGAACTCGGTAAATTTGTCGTTAATGCCGTAGATTCCCACGAATTCCAGCAGCTGATCCACCATGTCCGCGGAGAACATTGTCGTGAACTGTTCGCCGGTAGCGTTACCCGAGGTATCGAGGTCGCCGGTGATGATGGCGTAAACAGGACCCGTCGCAATGATTACGGGGAGGAAGAATACAGCTCTTGCGAAGGTCCTTCCTCTGAACTCCTGGTTGATGATGATAGCCACGAAGAGTGAGAATATGAGGATTATAGGCGTCTGCATTACGGTATCGCCGATAACGGTAGCAAGCAGCTGTCTAAAATCGGGATCGACTGCAAAAGCATACTTAAAGTTATCGATACCCGCCCAGCTTATGGCAAGATAGCCGTCCTCAGGCGTTACGTTATTGAATGAATAGTAAAATGACTTGATTACAGGAATTACGAAGAAGAATATTACACCCACCAGCCACAAAGCAATGAAGCCGTAGCCGTAAAGGCCCTTTTTCTTTTCGTAAGACATTGGTGCTCTTTTCATTAGCCGACAACCCCCTCGCTGAAGTAATCCGCAAGCTTGTAGGTAGTACCGTTAAGCTTTACGGTATCGTCTTCGAAGTTAACTACTGTCGTAGTATTATCCTCGTAAACAGTTTCTATCTCATTGCCGTCGGCGCTGATGTTGTACTCAACGATCTTCTGGTCGGCAACGTCCGAAAGGATGTCGTTCTGCAGACGATAAGCGCCTGCTGCGTCCTCTGTCCAGTTTCCGTAATACGCGTAGAAATACTTATCATACTTAGTATCCTTCAGCTCGCTTGCCTCGATGCCGATAAGGTCGAAGGTAATGTTGGAGCCGCAGGAGATAGCTGTAAGCACAGCGTCTGCGATATCGGGCTCAGCATTTATCGCCGTTGTGGAGCAGGGGATAAGTCCGTGAAGCACGATCTGATAGAAGGGTATCTCCTGATCGAAGATATCGTACTTGCTGGAAGAAATGGGGATATTGGATACCGTATCGACGTAAGGCAGAACGTACTTGTTTCCGCCGTCAGCCATTACAGAGCCTACAGTCGACTGAGCGCTGCTGTAGATATCCTCGATATAGCCCTTCGCCATTTCTCTTGAAACAGCCTTCTTGCCGTAATCTCCGTAGATAGTATTTGCAAGAGAGCCGAGGGAAATGTTTGTCAGACCCTTCTTCTGATAGCTTTTTATCAGATTCGAATAAGCCTTGTCGTAGGACGCGGGGCTGAACAGGGACATTGACTTGTAATACTTATTTTCAACACCGTGAGCCAGATCGTAAACTATCTGTCTTGAGTATGCGTTAGATACTCTGATAGCGGTATTGGTAATAGTCATATACTTAAGGCTGGACTTGAAGGTCTGGTTCTCAACATCGGGATAGATAGCGATGTTGTTGGACTCTGCGTAATCCATCAGCTTATTGAACTTGCCCGAGCCGCCGAGAGTTCCCGCAGGAGAAGCCTTATCGGTTATCTTCTCGCCGATATCGGTGCCTGTCCAGTCCTTGTAGCTTACGACCATATCGTTAACGCCGAAGCCGTTCAGTTCCCCAAGGATATCCATAGCGTCGTCAAAGCCTGTTACCTCTTCCTTAACATTTACGGGGATACCGAGAATTGACTTCTTCTTGATAGCCGCACCGTAGAAGTTAAGATACAGCGGATTCTCATCAAGCTTGGGAGATGTCTCGACTCCGCAGGAGCCTGTCAGATAATCGCGGTATGTATCTGCGATGTCGATATAGTCGATATCGCTGCCGTCGTCGGAGGATACGGGATAGTATCTGAGCTCTATCTCGGGAACGAGGATACCGTGCTTTTCGAATACCTTCAGAGGATTGGATTCACCGCCGCCCATGAGATATTCGTCGGAGGTCCTTGTTTCGAAGGAGAAGTAGCAGCCGTTGTAATCGGTGTTGATCTCTCCCGCTACATAAGCGTTGATAGACGCCGCAGTATCGCCCTTATCGGCTACGACCACGAGACCGCTGTCGCCCTCGACGATACCGAACATATTCAGGTATACATTTTCGGAAACGTAGCTCTTGGTAGTCTTGACAGGAGTGATATCCGAGCCGTAAACGGCACCGGAATATACCTTATAGCCTATCTTTTCGTTATTGAAGTTTATCAGTGCGCCGCTGCCGTCGGGGATAACGAAATAGCCGTCGGTATCTCTGTCAGCCGCGCCGAAGCTTGTCATAAAGGACAGTGTAGAAGTCAGCTTTCCGGAGCTCGAAGAAGGATAATTCTCAACGATCTCGGCGGTATTGCAGTAAAGCTTCAGATGATCGGCTTCAAGAGTGATAGTCACAGGAACGGTTATACCGCACTCCGCAAACTCATAGATTATCTTGATTCCGTTCTGAGCATTTTCCACGGTCACATCAGCCTTAGCCTTGCTGTTGACAGTCGTTGTACGGCGGTCGGCAGGCTCGGCATAAATAAGGCTCATACCCGAGAGAAGGTCGTTCTTCTGTGCCTTTTTCGCTTTGGAATTCTGGGCATTTACGGGATTTGAGAACCATTTCTTTCCCGAATTCTTATCGACCAGACATAAGTTTGTGCTGTTCTTCTCGGAGGACCTGTACAGTGCAAGCTTGTCGTTTTCGGTCACAAGCTCCATTTCTGCAAAGGCCTGTTCCTCGGTGATGACCTCCTGGGGCTCCTCATCGGAAGCCTCCTCCTCGGAGGAAGTATCTCCCGCGGTCTCTTCGACTGCGGTTTCCTCCTCGTTGTCGGAGTATACCGAAACGCCGAGAGAAGTCATCATTGCCGCGCACACAATGCCTGCTATGATTTTTTTAGTATGCTTTCGCATCGAATTTCTCACCACTTTTCTAAATTAAACTATACTCTCAATCTGTAGGACAGCTCCGTATAGATCGAGAAAATGAATATCAGTACCTGCTGGAACAGCGTAAGCAGAAGTATCAGCAGGAAAAGTATTGCTATCATTGCCAGCACGGTCAAAAGCAGCAGTGCCAGAGTTTTTCCGAAGGAGAACTGATGCACAGCCTTCATTCCCGACAGGAAAAGCACCACTGTCCATGCAGTACCGATTATTTCGATAGCGCTGATGAAGATGTACTCGTCCTCAACGAAGAGATGGGAGAGGACAGTTGCGACAAGTCCCGACACCACATATGGGATAAGGGAATATGCCGTATCAATGAAGATATTCTTCATCGAGCCCTCGCCGTCGAACAGCGTACACATCGCCCAGTTCGCGACCACGAAGGTCAGGAAAATGATAAAGCTTCGGAAGATATAGGGTACTATATTAAATACCTTGTCATAGACTGCGGAATACTGAAATCCGTACATTCTGTCATAAGCAAGCTGCTCTATAAAGAGGAGACAGAGAACGACCACAGCTATCCGCATTGAGCCGCCTTTTTTCCATCTTAAGTCCTCAAAGCCCTCGAACGGGTGAAATAGAACGTGCTTGACGAATTGTCCTTTAGTAAGATCCAACATATTCTATACACCTCACATTCTGCGTTTAGCTCGTCTGCGGTCGAATACTCCCCGCTTTTTAGCCTGTTTGTATACTATAATAAGTACGATAAGGAGTACGATAAGTACCATTATCAGAGAGAAGTATTTTTCCAGGAATTCGTTTCGGTAGCCCTCAAACGCCTTACTGTATCTTGCTCTTGAAATGGAGATCTTGTAATACTTCATAGCCTCCTTGTACTCTTCGCGCTGGAAGAGCGCATTTCCGATACCGATGTATGCGCGGCGGTAATTTCCGTCATACTTGAGCACCTCGCACCATGGCTCGTAGGATTCCTCATAGTAGCCGTCGTTATAGAGGTTAGTGGCCTCGGTAACGATCTCGCCGAAGGTAGTTCTGGTAAATACGGTAATGCTGTTCTTACGGGAATCCAGCACATAGAGGTGGTTATCGTGAGATTCCACAGAGGTCGCATTTCTGAAGGTGCCCAGCTGTTCGCCGGTGCCTCCTATGATGAACATAAGGTTAGCCAGCTTATCGTACTGGAAAACTCTTCCGTGTGCGAAATCGAGGATATTTATTTCTCCGTTGGGACCGATATCGATATCGGTAAGGGAGGAATTCTTGGTGTAGATAGAATAGTATGCGGGGTCGATATCACCGAACTTAACATCGGTAGCGCCGAGAGTCTCAAGGATATTGGTACCCTTGGGGCTAAGCTTTTTAACAGCGTCGGTCTTTATCTCCTGAGAATCGGTAACGGTATAGATAAAGCCGTCGTCGTCCAGGTCGAAGTTAGTAAAGCCGATAGGTGTAGTCTTGGTGTTTCGTTCCCTCTGTGCCTGAGTGGAGATAGTGTTCCAGAAGGCGTTCATGATTACCTCAGCGGTAGCCTCAACTCGGTTAGCGCCGTAGAAGCCGAGGAACTCGCCGTCTGCGTTATACATAACGGCACCCTTTGTTACCGACTTAACGACAACATAGACATTTCCCGCCTTATCGACGAGTACCTTTTGAGGATTGTAGGTAAGCTCCTGAGAATAAAGCTCGGAAACGGGCTTTTCGAAGAGACGGTCAACGTTTCCGTCCCTGTCGCACTTGATAACGCGGCTGTTGTCGGTATCGCAGATGTACAGGTTATCGGTGTACTTATCCACGAACACGCCCGCAGGAGCTTTAAGCTCCAGCTTTTCGCCGTTGTAATCAAATTCGGTAAGTGTTTCTATCAAGTTAAAGTCAAGATCGGTAACAACGATCCTGTTATTTCCCTTATCTGCTATGTACAGCTGATCGTCCTCGGTAATGAAGAAATCTCCGGGCTCGTTGAATGCGCCGCAGCCGATAGTCGTGCCGTCCACGAAATAATCTGCGGTATATCCGGCCTGTGAAGCGACAGCGTCGCCCCACCTGTCATAGCTGTAAGGGTCATAGCTTTCAGCCGCGCTTGCCGTCACAGTCGCCAGGGAGCAGGCAACAGCAGCAGCCGAAAGAATAGATATAAGCTTTTTCAAGCCTGACATATTATCACCCTTTTCTTTTAATTTGGTTTCACGCGTGCATTATCCAAGCATCATATATACGTCACATAGATATATTATATATAGTATATACGATCAATCCTTCATACCGGCGTGTGCCATTGTTTCCATGACCTGGCTCTGCGCCGCGATAAATATTGCAAGCGGCGGTATCATCAGGACCACAGCCGAAGCGTAGATAGCGCCTTGTCGAGCGATACCCGCCGCAGCTATCTGCTGAACGACAACAGGGATAGTCTTAAGAGCCTCATCGTATACGAGAGAGCCGCCCGTTGCGTTCCATGCAGCCTGGAACTGGAAGATGATAATTGTCATAAGTGCAGGCTTACTGTTAGGCATTACGATACCCCAGCAGATGCGGAGCAGGCTTGCTCCGTCGACCTTAGCCGCCTCTATCATAGCGTCGGGTATCTGACCCACGCTCTGACGCATAAGGTAAAGACCCATTGACGAAGGGATAAGGGGAAGTATCAGCGCCGAATATGTATTGATCATATGCAGCTTAGCCATAACGATGTACTGCATGATATATGTTACCTGGCTGTTGAAGAGCAGCGCGATAACGATAATCTGGTTTAATACCTTTGCTCCGGGGAATCTGCACTTTGCGAGAACGAAAGCCGCAGTGGAAGCAAACACAACTTCAAAAACAGTTGCAACAACAGTAACGAAGATACTGTTGAAAATATTTCTGCTGAAGGGGACCCAGGAGTTGTTAGCCACCTTGAACAGGTCGCGGAAGTTATCGAAGGTCGGTGCCAGCGTATAGAGCTTAGGCGGCATGATAAAGAACTCGTTAACGGGCTTCAGGGAGTTTATTACCGAAAGGTAGATAGGGAATATCATAAACAGACCCATTACGAACAGCAGGATAAATATTCCGATATCGTTTTTCCAGGATTTACCCACACGTTTGTTAGTGCCCTTGGATTTTTCCATTTTGCGGTGTTCTTTTTCCCGCTTTTTACGGAGAGCCTCAAGCTGAGCAGCGTTTTCCGCTTCGATCTGTGCGGCGATTTCCGAAGGTTTTAATTCTTTTTTCTTCATTTTGCGTGCTCACCCCTATCAGTCCAAATACTTGCCGAGCAGCTTGCTTATGAGCTGATTGCAAACGAACATTGCAAGGAACAGCACGAAGCATATTGCCGACGAATAACCCATCTCGTATCTTACCCAGCCGTAGTCAAACGCATGGGTCATAATGGTATGTGCCTTATAATCGGTAGAGGGGAAGCCGCAGAGAGAACGTCCGACGATATCTACGGTGAAGGACGAAACGATCTGCATAACAGCGGCGAACATCAGCTGAGGACCCATAGAAGGGATAGTGATGTGGATAAGCTCCTGCCATCTGTTGCTGATACCCTCGATAGCGCCCGCCTCGTACATTGACTTGTCGATACCCTGGAAGCCTGCGCGGAGAGCAAGGAAGCCTGCGCCCATGGAAACCCAGAGCTGAACAATGATAACGCACGCCAGCAGGTAGTTTCCGTCGGTGAGCCACTGGATAGCGGTAGTTGTGATACCGAGGTCCATAAGAATTGAGTTCAGGTAGCCGTAGGAGTCACCCGAGAAGATAAGCTGCCATACGAAGTAGATGTTGCCGGCCATAGAAGGCGCATAGAATACCAGTGTAAACACTGTTTTAAGTACGGGGTGAAGCTCATTGATAAGCCATGCGAGCAGGAAGCTCATTGCGTAGCTGAGAGGTCCCGTAAAGAGTGCGAAGATAAGAGTGGTTCTTATCGCACCCATGAAGACGTCGTCCTCGATGAAAAGTGTGTAGAAATTCTGTAAGCCGACCCATTTGGGCGCGTGCGCCATATCGAAGTCGCAGAAGCCCATAGGGAGCGACATGCACACAGGAATTACAGTAAACACGAGAAACAGCAGCATAAAGGGTGCCATAAGGATGTAGCACATTTTATTGCGTTTCATTTCGTGAAGAGTGTACTGTCTTTTTTCCTTGCGGGACATTTTTCGCTCGCTCGGCAGAAGAATTTCATCAGCGGTTTTAACAGCCAATTTATAATCCTCCAATCTTATACGTCAGTCCGTATCATCAATACCAAGATTCTGACGTTTTCTTGTGATTTCCTTATTTATATCCTTGTTGTACCAGCGGAGAGTTTCTCTTGCGTTATCGTGGTCATTAACAACGGCGCGGAACGCGTTCATAACACCTCTTGTTACAACATAAGACGACGGTATAATAGGTATCTCGTCAAGCTGATCCATCTGTTCGATTATCTTGTCCAGCTCGGACTTAGACCAGTTAAGTCTCTTAAGAGCCTCCTGATCAGCGGGAGCAACACGTCCCATCGAACCCATAACGCCCTCAACATTCTGAGCGTACTGGACCATCTGGTCTGTATCGGAGAACCACTTGATAAACGTCCATGCAGCGTCGGGATTCTTGCAGCTTGAAAGAATCATAGCGCCGGCGCTGTTAGAGTTAGCGGCATGATTTACGGTGCCGTCCTCGCGGACAGTACCAGGAACGGGAGCGAAATCCCACAAACCTGCAATTTCAGGAGCCGCGGTATTAAGCTGATTATAGAACGAACAATAGTCCTGGATAACGATAGGTGCCTCACCGGTTCTGAAACGAGTAAATGCGTCATATGTCTGGTCAAAGCCGTAGGTGGTATAGAATTTCGTCCAGGTATCGAAAGCCTCAACGGCCTCCTGGGAGTCGAAATTAGTTTCGGACTGATCCTCATTATAGTAGTTAAGACCGGACTGGAGCATAAGGAGAGCGAAGGTATGACCTTCCTCAGTTGCAGGAGAAACGGAGGTACCTGCCGCATTAGCGATATTCGACACCGCAACGCCGGGAAGTACGAGACCGGGCTGCATGTAGTTTCTCTGGAATGCGGGAAGCATGTCGATAAGGTCGTCCCAGGTCTCAGGGTATTCGTAGATACCTATCGAAGAAAGGATATCCTTACGATAGAACATCATGGGGAAGTTTCTGGTCAGAGGGATAGCATACGGAGTATTCTCATAGGTATAGGGAACGAATGCGGACTCAGCGTATCTTGCATAAACCTCATCGAAGCCTTCCTTATCGTTGATAGGCTCAAGGAGGTCTCTGATAGCGAGGTTGATGGGGACCTCACCGCCGGTAAAGAGAGAAACATCGGGACCCATTCCAGCGAGAACAGCCTCCATGATACCGCCCTGTACCAGGTTGATAGCGACATCAACGCCATACTTTCCGTTGAACTGAGAATCTACCATCTGCTTAACAACGTTAGTCTGGTCACGTCCAAGGGAGGACCATACATTGACAGAATTCTCAGTAGTATCGGAGAGGACCGTATAATCCTCAAAGAAGGAGCCAAAGAAGGACTTGCAGCCGAACACGAAGGATTTGCCCACATTATTCTTAATAGAGGAAAGCTCTCCGCTTGCAGGAGCAAGCTCGATATAGTCAATAGTAAGGGGCTGCTGTCTGTATGTACGCATCCAGGAGGAAACGGAAGCAACATTATCCTTAAGGGCGCTGTTTGAAATCTGATTAGGAATCTTATCGGGCTTCTTTACGCAGTAATCGAGAACGGTAGCAAGACGTTCAAGAGCTGCTGCTTCCGAGCCCTTCTGATTAGAGAGAGCCTCGATTTCAGACTGAATATCTCTAAGCTCAGCGGAGAGACGCTCAAACTCATCGAGAAGCTCAGGGATCTCCTTATATACGTAATAATCGGTATATTTATCAGGAGAAGGGCCAGTTATCATAAGGATCTGGAGATAGTAGCTGTTTACCTCAGAAACGACCTCGTCAAGGCGGCGGATAAACTCTCCTATCTCACCGGGAATAACCTCAAGAGTGAGCTCATGGGTGCCCTTAGTGAGGTAAAGGTAAGCCTCATCGCCGTTTTCGTCGGTAGGAGTTGTAAGAAGCCAGTCGGAATCATAGTTAAACTTGATATCCTCGAAAGCGGAGTTAGGAACCTCGCCGTCCACATAAAGACGTCGATTAGAGTACATACCGCGCATTGAATTCTGCATTCCCTTGATACCGAGATGATAGTAACCGTCCTCAGGG
>JALEMR010000066.1 GCA_022768245.1 Oscillospiraceae bacterium | reverse complement strand
ATCACCTCGGCGCACATCGAAGGACAGATGCTCCACAAGAGTTTTTCTGTCCGCGCCCTTTCCAACTGAAACGTCGATGTCTTTAACAGACAGGATATCTAACGGAGGAACGATATCGTACTCAAAGCGTATCTTTGCCTTTTTTTCAGGACCAGTGGGCTTTTCGATAAGCTCCATGGATTCAAGCTTTTTTATGCGGCTTTTCGCCATTGACGATGTGGTGGCGCGGACCAGATTCCTTGCCACAAAATCCTCCAGCTTAGCGATCTCTTCCTGCTGAGCCTCGTATTCCTTCATCTGACGGATAGTATCGGCTTCCTTCTGGACGGTATAGGCTGTATAGTTTCCTTTGTAGCGTTTCAGATGTCCGTGTTCTATCTCACATATTGAGGTGGTAAGCTTATCGAGAAAATAGCGGTCATGGGAGACTATAAGCAGCGCTCCCTTGTAGCTTTGCAGATAATCCTCCAGCCAGACAACGGTGTTGAAATCAAGGTGGTTGGTAGGCTCGTCCAGGATAAGCAGCGACGGATTTTCAAGAAGGAGCTTTGCCAGTGCAAGACGAGTTTTTTCGCCGCCGCTGAGAGAAGATATTATCATGCTGTCCCGTTCAGGAGGAAAGTCCATGCCGTTTAAAACAGTGCGAATTTTCACGTTGATAAGATAACCGTCATGTGATTCAAAATATGCGGTCTGACGGTCGTACTCGGCGGATATTTCGGCGAAGCGCTTTTTATCATCGTGGACCTCGGGACGTGCCATTTCCTGTTCCAGCTGCCGCATTTTTTCCTGCACATCAAGTAGCGGACGGAAAACAGATGTCATTTCCTCGATGATAGTGCTGTTCCGGTCAAGACCCGTGTTCTGCTGGAGAAAGCCTATCGTTGCCTTTTTGGTAATTGCCAGCTGCGGAACATGGGGCTCGGGTTGGGACTCGTATTCCTCCATGCCCGTAATTATGCGGAGCAGGGTGGACTTTCCGCAGCCGTTTACGCCGATAAGACCTATTCTGTCGTTATCCTCGATAGTGAGAGCAACGTTGTCAAGTATGGTATTTCCGTTATATATTTTACTGATATTTTCCAGTGACAGTATCATTGTATATACTCCATTCGGTTTTTCTCTGAAATATAATTCGCCATGTTAATTATAGCAGTTTATCCTTGTTTTGTCAAGGAATTGGAGAAATGTCAGAAAAATGTTAATGCACTTGCAATCAATGATAAAGTATGTTATAATTATTACATGGAATTGTTTCCCGCTTGCTAACGAAACAGAATAAAATGTGAGGTATAATATGGATAATAAGATCACCGATTTCAGACGTCTTATGAACTGCGGCCACGGAAGATGCTTCTATCTCCTTGACGGCAATGAAGAGCTTTTCAGAGATACCGTCCTGTACGGCTGTCTGAACGATATCTCATTTGATATGCAGTGCGAAGGGGCACGGGGGAATTTCATCTATCAGCTTGTTATTAAGTATGAGGACCCTGTGTATTTTCTCAATGCCGCTGCTGAGAAGCTTCTGTCAGAGGAGGTAAACACCGATCAGCACATGATAAATCATCTGTGCGACTTTATTGCCGACTTTGCTTATGACGGGAACGAGACTGCGGCAGAAATCCTAGAAAAGAAGTACAGCGAGCTGTACCGTCTGCTGATGACAACTCGTTGGAGCGGAAAGCAGAAGGAATATGCCGAAAGCTTTGAGTATATCTCTATCGTTCTTATCCAGCTTAAGGGCTTTGACAGATTTTGCGGCATAGCTTCCGATATAGGCTCATATTTTATCCGCCGCAGACGAGCGGAGGACGATGATCTGAAATGGCGGTTTGGCTGGTTTTTTAGCTGTGTACGGAACAGGTTCGGCGAAGATGTGCTGAATAAGCTGCCCGGAAGTTCTCCCGAATTGAGAAGATTTATCCGAGTTATGAACCATGAAGAGGATAAAGAGGAAAGAAAAAAAAGCCCCCGGTTTACATCTTCCGAGGATATTCTCAAAAGGGTATCCGAGGGCGGGAAAATGTTTCCGATAGATGTAGTGTCCTTCGGCAGACATGGCTCTCCCGAGGAAAAGCGAAAATTTGCGGAAATGATAGTATCCGAAACGGACATAGGCAAAAAGGCGGAGCTGCTTTATATGTTCAGTGACAAGAAAGCTTCGTTTCCCCTTGACCCCGAAATACTGATAGGATATGCCGGGTCGGAAGATGAACGACTGAAAAATGCGGCTCTTGATGCGCTGTGCGTTATAAACTCAGACAGGGTGCATGAATATGCGCTGTCCCTATTAAAGAAGGAATATTCAGAAAAAGCCGTGGAAATGCTGATAAATAATTATAAGGACAGCGACCTTGAGCTGCTCATGGATATTCTGAACAGCCTTGATGTCAGCTATGAGGACACCGACTGGCACGATATTGTCCGTTCCATACTTGACGAGGCAGAAAATGACAGAATGCCCGATGAAGCGGTGCTGTACATCTACAATAATTCCTTATGCTCCTTCTGCCGCGAATACGCATTTTATGAAATGCGCAGGCGGGGTATCCTTACCGACCAAATAATTGACGAATGTCTTTATGACTGCAATTCAGACATTCGCGAAGCGGCGGAGGAAATATTATCGGAAAGGAATTAATTCAGGCGTCTGCCCAAAAATAACGGCAGGTACTATTTTTTTTAAAACTTTTGCAAAACCTATTGACAAATGAAAAAATATGAGTATAATAAATATATGAACGATTGTTCATATGATAAAATATCAATCATCTGATCAATATAAAAGGAGTTTTCACTATGAAAAAGGTATTTGAACTGAGAGACTTGGACTGCGCCAACTGCGCCGCTAAAATGGAGGACGCCATCAGCAAGATAGACGGCGTGCAGAGCGCTTCTGTGTCATTCTTTACGCAGAAAATGACTATCGAAGCGGACGAGGGTGATTTTGACAAGATTCTCAAAAAGGCGGTCAAGGCTATCTCAAAAATTGAACCCGACTGCGAGGTAGTTCTCAAATGAAGCTGTCCTTTTCGAAAAAACAGAAAAAAATGCTTGCGAGGATAATCGCGGGAGTTATCATCTTTGCGGCGGGGGAGCTCATTCCCTTTGAAAATATCCCGTATGGAAGCTATATCGAGCTTGCCGTATTTCTCGGAGCATATCTTGCGGCAGGCGGCGGCATACTGCTTAAAGCAGGGAAAAATATCCTGCGGGGGCAGATATTCGACGAGAATTTTCTGATGTGCATCGCCTCACTGGGTGCGTTTTTCGTGGGACAGTACTCCGAAGGCGTTGAAGTAATGATTTTCTTCTTAGTCGGAGAGCTGTTCGAAAGCTATGCTGTGGAAAAATCCCGCAGATCTATCAGCGGACTCATGGATATCCGTCCCGACAGCGCAAACGTTATCCGTGACGGTAATATCGTCACCGTTTCTCCCGAAGAAGTAAAGCTCGGCGAAACTATCGCCGTATCGCCGGGCGAGAGGATACCTCTTGACGGAGTTGTCACAAAGGGCAGCTCCTCGGCGGATACTTCCGCGCTTACGGGCGAATCCGTTCCCCGCGATCTGTCCGTCGGAAGCGAAGCCTTAAGCGGCTGTATCAATCAGAGCGGAGTTATCGAGATAGAGGTTGAAAAGGAATACGGTCAGTCCACCGTGGCAAGGATACTTGAACTGGTTGAAAACTCCGCGTCAAGCAAGGCAAAAACAGAGAATTTCATCACAAAATTCGCAAGATATTACACTCCTGCGGTATGCATACTTGCGCTTGCACTGGCTGTTATCCCGTCTCTGATAACGGGACAGTGGAGCACATGGATATACCGTGCGCTTACGTTCTTGGTCGTATCCTGTCCCTGCGCTCTGGTCATATCCGTTCCTCTGGGATTCTTCGCAGGTATCGGCGCGGCTTCCTCAAAGGGCATACTTGTCAAGGGAAGCAACTATCTTGAAGCGCTGTCCCATGCCGAGGTCGCAGTCATGGACAAAACAGGCACTCTTACAAAGGGAAGCTTTGAAGTCACGGAAATAAAGCCAGAGGGCATTTCCGCCGAAAAGCTTATCGAATATGCCGCATATGCGGAGTATTTTTCCTCCCACCCCATTTCCGTTTCACTCAAAAAGGCGTACGGCAGGGAGATAGACCCCTCCGTAATAAGCAGCTCGGGCGAGACTGCGGGCAGCGGCGTAAATGCGGATATAGAAGGTCACACCGTATGCGCGGGCAAGGCTAAATATATCGAAAATATCACAGGCAAAGCATGTCCGAAGCCCGAAAAGCCCGGAACTGCGGTATATGTTTCCCGTGACGGATCATATATCGGCTATGTGCTCATATCCGACGAGATAAAGGACGATGCTAAGGACGCAGTTTCCGAAATGCACCGCTGCGGCATATCAAAGACAGTCATGCTCACGGGCGACTCGAAGGAGGTCGGCAGATACACCGCCGAAAAGCTTGGACTTGACGAGGTATTCGCCGAGCTGCTGCCCGATGAAAAGGTGTCTCATGTGGCAGAGCTGAAAAAGCAGACCTCGGAAAAGGGCAGACTCATCTATGTGGGCGACGGAATAAACGACGCTCCTGTACTTGCCTGTGCGGATATAGGCATTGCCATGGGAGGACTGGGCTCCGACGCTGCCATTGAAGCTGCGGACATCGTCATTATGGACGACAAGCCCTCGAAGATACCCGCAGCCATAAGGATTGCCCGCCGCACGCTTGCTATCGTTACGCAGAATATCGTGTTTTCGCTGGGCGTAAAGGCTGTTATCCTCATTCTGGGAGCGCTGGGCATTGTGGGAATGCAGGCGGCTGTCTTCGCGGACGTTGGCGTTATGGTCATTGCGGTGCTTAATTCCGTCAGAGCACTAAAAGTTAAATGATTCGCTGATTTTGCCGTACCGACATCTATCGGTACGGCATTTTCCTTTTATTCTTTTATCGGGAAGAAGGGCTTTTCTATCCCGATATTTCCCTCCAGCAGATAGGAGACCGTCACAGTCACTGCCGTTTCGTCCGCAGTGCGTTCGACCGACTTTTCTATGACTTCGATATCGCCGTCGGTCAGGAAATTCTTCTCATAGTCCGATATTTTTTCTGCGATAAGCTCCTCTGCCTGTCCCTGCGAATAGGTGATATTCTCCTCGGTAAAGGGCATGATATCTACGGTGGTGACAGCCACGGGCAGCGTGAGAGAGAGAAAATCCACATACTCGGTGTCCCGCGTGAACTCATATTTTTCAGGCAGCTTTTCATTTCCCGGAAGGGAAAAGCTTTTCCCGAATATCTTCAGATATCTGTTTGAAAAGGACTCTCCCGCAAGCTTTACGGTGTCCTCATAGGGCTGGGTGAAGCTGACCTCTTTGCGGTATTGTCCACGTATCTCGCCCATTGCCCTGACGTTGTAGGTGCCTTCGAATTTCTTCGAGACCACTCCGCTTATCAGTATCTCTCCGCTTCGGACGGTATCGCCCATCATCGGCATGAGCATTCCGCTGTAGACCTTTATGGACGTTATCTGCGCATCGTACATGGAGACGATATTGCTGGGCTGATTTTTTGAGTACACCCTCGGGACCTCCGACATTTCGGATATCTCCGCTATCACGCGGAACCCCGAGCGGCGCAGCGACGCCCACGCTATTTTATCCGATGAGATGAGCAGCTCCTTTTCCGCTTTCCTGAAATTTACGGAAGGGATAAAGGTCCCGTATGTGATGCCCGTATCGGACAGCATTGTCATTATCTCGTCGTCGGTGATGGTCTCATTCCCCGATATCTCAATACTAAGCACGATATTCGACAGAAAGAGTATGATGACAATAGCTATCGCTGCTCCGATGGGTATTCCTATCCGCTTACTGTACCGCTGAAAAAAATATCCCATGCCGTGCTTTGATACGACTTTCGCAGTCATTCCCACAGACCCTGCAAGCTCCGTTGCATATTTTTCGTCGCTCTTCCTGACGGTCACGTACAGACTGCCCTTTGAGGTGCTCAGTCCCTTGAATTTGATACTCTGCGCCAGCTTGTCGGCAAGCACTGCAGTCTTGTCCGTTCCGTCGGGGGAGTCCGCACGCAGCCGCGCATATCCCGTTATATAGTCGAAAAGCTCTTTCATTATTATGCAGTCCTTTCTGTTTGCCAGTATCTATAAATGTATATGCGGACAAAATCAATAATATATATGTAAATAGAAAATGTAAGGAGACGAGTATGAGCATTTCGGATAAGTTTGGCGCTTCGGGAGAATTTCTTCGGAAGGCGTTTTATATGCAGACAAGGATATCTATGGACAGCAGCGGTTTTATGCAGATAGACAGCTGCCGCCGTATCATGGAATGCAGCGATATTTACATAAAGATTCGCACCGTAGACAGATTCGTGGAGATATGGGGAAGCGGTCTTGAGCTGTGCTGCACCTCTGCGGACAGTATTATCATCGAAGGAAAGGTATCCTCCATAGAGCTTACTCCTGCGGGAAGATATAGGGGTGGGAATGCATGAAAACGGAAAAATTCAAGGGCTATGCCGCAGCGGCTGTGATATTTCTTACTGTGATGATTTTCACGGTGTTTCCTTCGCAGACTGCGTCGGCTGTGCGTTTATCGGTAAACAACTGCCTGAATGTCATCGTTCCGTCGCTGTTTGCGATGACCGTCCTATCGGGCATGCTGATAAAGAGCGGCATTTATAAGATAACGGGCAAGCCATTTTCTCTGCCTGCAAGATATCTGTTCAGGATATCCCCCGATATGATAACGGTCTTTCTGATAAGCTGCTTTGCGGGATACCCTGTGGGAGCTGCTCTTATCGCAGCCGCAAGGGAACAGGATGCAGTCGGAGAGGACGAGGCAGAACGTCTGCTGTGCTGGTGCTTCGGAGCGGGACCTGCCTTCATATACGGCGCGGTGGGCTCGGGAGTGTTCGGCAGCGCCGCCGCGGGGAATATGATATTCCTCTCCTGCATCGGTGCAAATATCCTGATAGGACTGGGCTTATCGGTCGGACGGAAAATTCCCGAACGGAACACCGAAAAGCCAACTGTCTGCTTCTCCCCGCAGCTTTTCTGCGAATGCGTCGCCGAGGGCGGGAAGAGCATACTGAAAATGTGCGGCATTATCATCTTCATGTCGGCGATACTCAGCGTACCCGATACTCTGGGCATAACGGCAAAATTATCGTCGCTTATCGGAAAAGCTGCCGGCGCGGACCCCGGGGTGGTTTATACTATCCTGCGCTCCGCCGCAGAGGTGTCTAACATCGCTTACATGAAAGCGGACAGCCCTGAGCTTATCCCCGCAGCCGCAGCGGTGGTCTCCTTCGGCGGGATATCCGTATTCATGCAGATAAGCTCCGTATGCGGAAAATATGTGCGTATCGGGAAAATGCTCGCCGCAAGGTGTGCTGCTGCCGTTATAAGCTATTTTTTATGCGATATGCTGTATGTACAGCTTTACAGGGAGGAAGCAGTCTCCGTTATGGCGGAGGTGAAAGATATTAGTTATAATTCACCAATTCCAACATTTTTTTTGTTGATAATGACGATTTTGCTTTTATTTCAAAAAAAAGTAGTCAAAACTAAAAAAATGTGATATAATGTATTTGAAGTATACAGTGATCGTATTTGCGGGAAAATTTGTCGGAGATACAGGCTTTCGGCTTTTTTTCTCCACGATCTGTCGGAAAGGAATGTCAACAATATGGCTAAGAAAAAGTATTTTGGAAATGGTATAGAGCCCCAGTGCCAGTACTGCGCTTTCGGCGTCAGAGCTAAGGACGGCGGTAAGGTCCTCTGCGAAAAGAGAGGCTTGGTAAACGGAGACGCGTCCTGCCCGAAGTTCTCGTATTCTCCTCTTAAGAGGATCCCCGTTAAGCAGCTCAACATCCCGGGAAATTTTGACGAATGATATACATATCAATTATATGCCGAAAGGAGATAGTCTGCTTAAGCGGGCAAAATTAAATAATGAATGCACTTTTTCATATTCCCGGTATTTCGACCCATTATGAACTGAATTACAACTATATCAAGCTTGTTAAGGAAAGACCCGAGCTTTTCAGGGACGGCGTTGAGATAGCTTCCGTTTACGGTACCTTCCCTCCCGCACTTTGGAACGGAGGACGCGCTATCCGCGGATTTACCGACCTTAATGCCGCAAATAGGATAATTCATGAGTATAACGACCTCGGCGTAAGAGTTCGTCTTACCTTTACGAATCCTCTTCTTAAGCCCGAACATCTTGAAGATGAATTCTGCAACGAGATATGCAAAATGGCGGAAAACGATATCAATGAGATAATCATCTTTTCCCCGCTCCTTGAACAGTATCTCCGCAAGACATATCCGAAATTCACATATACATCCTCTACCTGCAAGCAGATCGAGGATCCCGAAGAGCTTAAAAAGGAGCTGGAAAGAGACTACCGTCTCGTTGTCCTCGACTATAACTGGAACAATCAGTTCGATTTTCTGGAGACTCTTCCTCATAAGGAAAAATGCGAGTTCCTGCTGAATGCTATCTGCATTTCTCACTGCCCTATGAGAAAATATCACTATCAGTATCTGGGTCAGCAGCAGATAATCAACAATGAGATAGCTCCACTTATTGAAGATCTGGGCAGGGGTGCGGAGATCGTTCCCGAGGGAATGAATCCCTTTAAGTGTCCCTACGACACCTCCCTTGAAAAGGGCATGAATCAGCAGACCTACATTTCCTGCGACGCTCTTTACAGCAAATACCTTCCCATGGGATTCTCCAACTTCAAGATAGAGGGAAGGACCTATAGTCACATGGCTATGCTGGGCGAGTATATCAAGTATATGGTAAAGCCCGAGTGTGCTGATGAGGTGCACAGCCTGCTCGATCAGTATACCGTCGATGATAATCACCAGCAATAATTGATCATTAGGGACTGTTTTCGCATAACAGTCCTTTTTTGAAACAGGAGGGATATTATGTCAAAAAGATATGAACGACTTGAAAAATGCTATAAGTCCTTCAGGGAAAAAATTGATTTCAAACCCCGCATAGCTCTCGTTCTCGGTTCGGGACTGGGAGACTATGCTGAGGGGATAAGGATAGAAGCCACCCTCGATTACTCCGAGATAGAGGGCTTCCCCGTTTCCACCGTTGTGGGTCACAAGGGCAGATTTGTTTTCGGATACGTGGAGAACGTTCCCGTGGTCATCATGCAGGGACGGGTGCACTATTACGAGGGCTATCCTATGGAGGACGTCGTTCTTCCCATAAGGCTCATGAAGATGATGGGCGCAGAGGTGCTTTTCCTTACCAATGCGGCTGGCGGCGTGAACTATTCCTTTGAAGCAGGGGATTTTATGCTCATCAACGACCAGATATGCATGGCGCCTTCTCCGCTTATCGGTGAAAATCTCGAC
>JALEMR010000052.1 GCA_022768245.1 Oscillospiraceae bacterium | reverse complement strand
TAATGTCTACATTTGCCGCCACTGACGGGCGGCAAGGTGCAAGGATTTTTGGCTGAAACGCCAAAAATCCTTGCACCCAACAACAGAAAAAATGCTCCGAAGCAAAGCTTCTACGCACTTTTTCCGTTGTTGAGCAGACATTATATAAGGCTCTGCTCAAAATTTTTCGCCTATTTTATTATAACACTAATTTTTGCAGTTTTCAATAGCAAACCGCTGATTTTTCTATAAAAAAAGTAAAAATATCATATTTTTCACAGTGTAATGATTGTATTGACAAAGTGAAAAAAATATTGTATAATATTACCTATAAAAGTGAGCGATGTTAAACAAAAATGACGGATATGTGCTAAAAAGAGACTTTTCATAATTTTTTGCGATATGGGAGATAAAGATGAGGAAAATGTTTCTGAAATATCTTGCGGTCATTATGCTGATCGCAATGATATGCATACTTATTCTGAATAATTATATCACGGGTATGATAGCCGAGCAGTATATTGAACAGCAGGCAAAAAGCACGGTGAATCAGGTTATCGAAAAGATAGAAAGCAGCGAGACGGAAACACAGGAGCTGAAAGCGCGTCTCAGCGAGGATTATCTCACCCGCTGCAGGGCGTTTCTGTATATGGCGGAAAGCAGTCCCGAGATACTTACCGATACCGAGGAACTGAAAAATATCACCGATCTGCTCAATGTGGACGAGCTCCACATTATCGGCAGGGACGGTAAGATAACCAACAGCTCCGTAGACGGATATATCGGCTATGATATGTCCGCTGACCCGCAGTCTGCCGAATTTCTTACACTGTTTGAAGAGGATTCGTCCGGGGAGCTTGTTCAGGATATCATGCCCAACGGCGCGGAGGGCAGAGAATTTCAGTATGTGGGACTTGTCATGTCCGACAAGGAGCATATCCTCCAGATAGGAATGAAGCCCGAACGCTATCTTCAGGAGCTTAAGAAAAGCAATCTGTCGAATTTTATTGAGAATTCCGCCGACAAGAGCACAGGTATATTTATCATCAATAAAATGACAGGCAGGTATGAGAACCATTCCGACCGTTCGCTGGTGGGCGCGCTCACGTCCGAGGTGTCCGACCTTGACAGCTTCTGCAGTACATATGTAAACGGCGGTACGTACAGTTACCTTGATGTGAAATATTACCTCTATGTCAGCGAACGTGACGGCAAGATCATCGGTGTAAGCTATGATTATGCTTCTATAATGGGTCTTATGCAGAATATGAGGAACCTGACCATAGTTTTTGTATGTATGACGTTTCTGGTCATAATGGTTCTTATCGCACTGCTGGTAAATCAGCGCATTGTCAAGCATATCCACAGCATCATCTCCGATATGGACGATATAGCGGGCGGAGACCTTGACAAGACCGTTAACGAAAACAGTCTCCCCGAATTTGAAAAGCTAAGCAGCGGGATAAATCACATGAAAAACGCTATCCTTTCCAACAGCAATAAGATAGCGGGAATTATCGGAGCGGCCAATATCCCTATCGCTGTATACGAGATAAACTACCGCACCGGTGAATGCAGCGTTATCGGTAATATCCAGAAGATATTCCGCCTGACAGACGAGGAGAACAAGCGGCTGCTGTCGGACAATAAGGCGCTTACCGATTATATCTGCAATGTTTCGTCCTGTCCCGAGGAGGGCGAGGAGAATGTATACTCGCTGCCCGATAAAAACTGCTGGGTCAAGATAGATGAGATACCCGGAGAAAACGGTCTGTTCTGCGTTGTCACCGACGCTACCGATTTCATCGCCGAAAAGCGCAGGATAGTCAGCGAACGCGACTGCGACGCTCTTACGGGGATATATAACCGCCGCTGCTTCGAGCGGAAGGTCTCCATGATGATGAAGGCAAGGACCGAGGGCATATCTGCCATACTTATGATAGACCTTGACAACTTCAAGGGCATAAACGACAGCTACGGTCATGCTTTCGGCGACGAATATCTGAAATTCACCGCCGACTGCCTTAAGACCTTCGAGGACGAGAATATCATCGTAGGACGGCGTTCGGGTGACGAATTTTATATGTTTTTCTGCGGCTTTGAGAGCAGGGAGGTCATAAACAATATCATCGGCATGATATACAGCTTCATCGACGGCAACCTGATAAAGGCTCCCGACGGCATGAGGAAGATAGCCTTCTCCGCAGGAGCGGCTTTCCGAAGCAATGACGAGGATTTCAATCAGCTGCTGAACAATGCGGACGAAATGCTCTACAAGGCGAAGAAGGAAAACAAAGGCGGATTTGTTGCGGAATAATAAAACATCGGCTCGGAAATACCGTGCCGATGTTTTTTGCTGTAATGGGGCTATTTGCCTGTCTGTGACACTATCGCCTGCAGCAGCGGAGCCGCCGCAGCAAAGCCCAGCGCCCACAGAAGCTGTGTACTGTTCAGCGCAGCAGTGGAGAAGATTATCTGCAGGGGCTGAAAATATATGGACGCAAATATGACCGCCGCCGATATAAGCACTGCTCCGATAAGCTTCGGATTGTTGAAATAGGGCACCGTGAAGATGTTTTTCTTTTCGGATTTGCACTCAAATACGTGCAGCAGCTGGGACATTACAAGGGTCAGCAGAGCCGATGTCCTTGCGGTCTGTATGCCTGCTCCCATATTCAGCGCTGCCGTGAAGCTTCCGAGGGTGCACAGTCCGATGAATATCCCGCGGAAGATTATCTTCGACATAAGTCCGCCCGAGAAAAAGCTCTCGTTTTTCTTTCGGGGCGGAGCCTTCATGCAGTCGGGGTCCGCAGGCTCCACGCCCAGCGCTACCGCGGGCAGTCCGTCCGTTACCAGATTGACAAGCAGTATCTGCGCGGGCAGAAGCACCATGGGCATTCCCATTACTATCCCGAGGAACATGGTCAGCACCTCGCCGATATTGCAGGACAGCAGATATCTGACGAATTTGCGTATGTTTGCGTAGATACCCCGTCCCTGCTCCACTGCGCTTACAAGGGTGGCAAAGTTGTCGTCCAGCAGCACCATATCCGCAGCCTGTCTGGTGACGTCTGTTCCCGTGATGCCCATAGCTACGCCGATATCCGCTTCCTTTACGGCGGGAGCGTCGTTCACGCCGTCGCCCGTCATGGTGACTATCCCGCCTCTGCGCTTGAACGCCTGCACTATGCGCAGCTTGTCGGCGGGAGTTACTCTTGCGAATACCGATACCTTGTCGATGATATCGTCCAGCTTTTCGTCGCTCATCCTTGCAAGCTCGTCTCCGCCGACGACCATCCCCCCGCGGAGGATACCCGCTTCACGAGCTACTGCCGCAGCGGTCTCCTTGTGGTCTCCCGTTATCATCACAGTCTTTATGTGAGCGTTCCTGCACAGCCGTACAGCCCGCTTTGCTTCGGGACGGGGAGGGTCGGTCATGCCGCACAGCCCCAGGAATATCATCTGCTCCTTATCCGAGCCGCCGCCCTTCTTATAGGAAAACGCCAGCACCCGCAGCCCCGCAGCGGACATTCTGCCACACTCGTCGGATATCTCCTTTTTCAGCTCATGGGTCAGGTCCATGATATTGCCCTTGATGTTGACGAATCTGCAGCGGTTCAGAATAACATCGCAGGCACCCTTTGAATATATCGTGCGGTTGGAGCCGTTTCTGCATATCACGCTCATGCAGCGGGTCTCGCTCTCAAAGGGTATCTCATCGGTGCGGAGGTTTTCGCTGCGGAGCCTTCCGATATCCGCTCCCGATTTTGCGGCGGCGATAAGCAGCGCCGTTTCGGTGGGGTCGCCCGAGGTCTGCCACTCCGAGGAATACTTTCCGGGGACCTTTTCAGCATAGATATCCGCATTTTCGCAGAGTATCATTCCGTTTAAAAGCAGGGTGAAGTCCTCGCCGCAGTCGGAATAGGATATCTCCGCAAGCTCGGAGGACTTATCCTTGTTTTTCCGATAGGGGACTATCTCGCCCGAATCGGACTTTTTGGGGAATATCTTCCCGTCGCGGCGATTTCCCGTGCCCGAGACGGAGTATAGCTCTCCGCCGCAGTACACCTCGGTGACGGTCATTTTGTTCTCGGTAACGGTGCCCGTTTTGTCGGTGCATATCACCGAGGTGCAGCCCAGCGTTTCCACCGAGTGGAGCTTATGTACGAGGGCGTTCCTTTTCAGCATGCGGCTCACTGCCAGCGCAAGGGCAATGGTGACCGTTGCGGGAAGACCTTCGGGAATGGCTGCGATTGCAATGGTGATGCCCGTCATGAGCATATCGAAAACAGGCTCGCCGCGGAGGATACCCGCTCCTGCGACAATAATGCAGACCGCTATGCAGATGATAGCCACTATCTTTCCAAGCTCCGCAAGGCGCTTCTGGAGGGGAGTTTCCTCCTGTTCGATATCGGTCAGCATGCCCGATATCTTTCCCATCTGAGCAGAAGTTCCCGTGGCGATGACCCTTGCTTCGGCGGAACCCTTGGTTATCATCGTCCCGCTGTAGATAACGTCCTGTCTGCCGATGCGGTTGTCGCTGTCGGTGGTATCGCCCTCTTTTTTGGCGGCGGGGAGAGATTCGCCCGTCAGCACGCTTTCATCGGCGCACAGGTCCCTTGCCTTTATGATAACTGCGTCTGCGGGGACCTTGTCTCCCGCTTCGACGAGGATAACATCATCGGGTACTATCTCCGACGATGGCAGCGTCACCAGATGTCCGTCACGATATACCTTTGCATTGGGAGCGGTCATATTCGCAAGGGCGAGCAGCGTTTTTTCAGTGCGGTATTCCTGAACGAAGCCCAGTACTGCGTTAATTGTGACGATAACGACGATAGTTATCCCGTCAGCGGTCTCTCCCAGCAGAAAAGATATCACCGTCGCCGCAAGCAGTATCATCACCATAACATCACGGAACTGTCCTAAGAATATTTTCAGCGGCTTAGCCTTTTTTGATGATGCAAGGACGTTTTTCCCGTATTTTGTCAGCCGTTCCTCCGCCTGCCGTGACGACAGCCCCTTGCCGTTTTCGGAGAGCTTTTCCTCGCTTATTTCGCAGTCGAGCAGATTTTTGCAGTTCATATGATTTTCCTCCGTTTGTGGTCAGTACTTAGTACTTAGTTTGTAGTCCTTAGTCCGTTGTCCATAGTTTTTGTTCTTAGTCCATAGGTGTTGTCCGTTCCTTTTTGATTACTTGTCCGTATATAATATGATGGCTTTTGTTTTTTTATTCCTTTGAACGGAAAAACTGTCTTTTCTTCGTTTCGTCAATATACATAATTATCGGCGGCTATTTTTTACAAATAAGGATAAATCGCCAAAATCAAAAAAATAGCTTAACATTTGCGCGAATTTGTGTTATAATATATATTGTATAACTTTAACCGATTTTGCGCTGATTTTATGAACGGAGGATGCGTTGACTTGAATAATAAAGAAAAGAAAATTGCGGATACATACACCGAGGAAGTTCCCAAGAAGAAAAAGAAGAAAAAGAAAAAGTCCAATCCCGTGAAGAAGACCTTTGCGGTCATTGGAACGACTTTGCTTTCTCTTGTTCTTATCGTGCTTATCACGGGTTCTATCCTTGCTGCTGCGCTGACTGTCTACGTGGTGCAGTTCGTCCAGAACACCACCATCGACATCGACCTGGACAGCCTTGACGAGCAAAGCTCGTCCTTTATCTACGCATACGACGAAAACGACGCTCTGGTCGAAATGAAAAAGCTCAGCCGAAACGTTGACCGTATACCCGTTACCATAGATGAGATACCTCAGCATGTTCAGGACGCCTTCGTCTACACCGAGGACGCCCGCTTCTACGAGCATCAGGGCGTTGACTGGAAGCGTACCTTCGGAGCGTTCGTCAATGAGATACTCAATATCTGGGGCACCCGTCAGGGCGGTTCCACCATTACTCAGCAGCTCATAAAGAATGTCACGGGCGATTCCGAGAAGCGCTGGGACAGAAAAATGCGTGAGATAATCCGCGCCAGCCAGATAGAACAGTACTGCACCAAATCCGATATCCTTGAAGCCTATCTGAACTACATCGGCTTCGGAGGAAAGACCTCGGGCATCGAAGCCGCTTCCCAGAAATATTTCGGAAAGCACGTTGGCGAGCTTACGATCGCCGAGGGAGCGTGTCTTGCGGGCATACCCAAGAATCCCGAGGTAGTAAATCCCTGGGCAGACCCCGAGGCGTGCCTTGAAAGACAGAAGATCGTGCTCTCGAATATGCTTGAATACGGAGCTATCTCCGAGCATGAGTACAATGAAGCGGTCAATGAAGAGATACATTTCCGCTCGCGGGACGACATCGACAACAGCTATACCGCCAACGACAACGGTATTCAGAACTGGTTCGTGGATATGGTCATCGACGACGTTATCAATGATTTTATTGACCTGTACGGCATAGAATACGACGAAGCCAGCGACAGACTCTACAACGGCGGTTACAAGGTGTACACCACCTGCAACGTTGAAATGCAGCTTGAAGTGGAGAGAAAATATCAGGATTATACCACCTTCTCCGATACGGTACTGAGCAATCCTCCCCAGTCGTCGTTCATCGCCATGGACTATAACGGAAATATCCTTGCCGTTGCGGGAGCAGTCGGCGAAAAGGCAGGAGACAATGTCCTCAACTATGCCACCATGACAAAACGTCAGCCCGGTTCCTGCATCAAGCCGCTCACCGTTTACAGCTACGGCATCGAGCATGACCTTATCAACTATTCGACAATATTCATCGACGAGCCTATCGAGATCGAGGACGAGAACGACTACAGGGCAACAAGACAGTGGCCCAGCAACTATACCGATATCTGGAGCATGGAGAACGTCTTTGTATACAATGCTCTGGAAAGGTCGCTGAACACCGTTCCCGCACAGCTTGCGGAGCTTATCGGTCCTCAGGATCTTCTTTCCTTCGTCCAGAACAAGTTCCAGATATCCACCCTGAACGCATACGACGCACACCTTGCGCCTATGGCGGTGGGAGCGCTTACCGACGGCGTATATTTAAGAGAGCTTGTTGCGGCATATCAGCCCTTCGGAAATCTCGGAAGATATTATCAGCCCACCTCGTATACCCGCGTTGAGGGTCCCGGCGGCGAGCTTGTCCTCGAGCACAGCTACGTGCCTATCCAGTCCATCAGCGAGGATACGGCATATATCATGAACAAGATGATGCAGCAGGTAGTATCGGGTCCCAACGGTACGGGTACCGCTGCCCAGCTGAACAATATCCCCGTAGCGGGCAAGACAGGTACCACTCAGAACTATGCCGACCTGCTTTTCGTGGGCTGTACGCCCAACTATGTCAGCGGCATATGGTACGGCTACGACAACAACGACAGCGTGGAAACGGGCACATATTACAGCTCTGCGCAGGTATGGAAGAATGTGTTCGGAGATATCGCCGAGCGGGGCGATCTTACGCAGTTCCCCGAGTGCGATGAGGTGGAGGAATACTATTTCTGTGCCGAAACGGGACTTATCTCCAACGGAAACTGCAAGTCGGGCGGCGTGGGATATTATAAGAAGTCTGCTCTCCCCGAGACCTGTACTGTATGCAAGGGCAGCCATTCGACCGCTTCGCAGACATCGTCGGAGGAGACTGCCGAAACATCGGAGGAGACAACTGCGGCCGAGGAAGAGCCCGAGCCTGCCGAAGAAGAGCCCGCAGAGCAGGAGTCGGAGGAAGACTGAGCCATGGAGAGATTAAAGCTGGTATGTCCCTGTCATTTCGGACTGGAAAGCGTACTGAAATTTGAAGTGAATAAGATAGGCGGAGAGGATATCTCCGTATCCGACGGAAGAGTGTCCTTTTACGGCGGAGAAGAACTGGTATCGAGAGCGAATCTCTGCCTTGCGACGGCGGAGAGAGTGCTTATCGAGCTGGGAGAGTTTGACGCGTACTCTTTTGACGACCTGTTCGAAGGAGTGAAAAAGCTGCCCTGGGAGTACTACATCTCCAAAGCGGACGCCTTTCCCGTCAAGGGACATTCGCTGGATTCACAGCTGCACAGTATACCCGACTGTCAGGCTATCATCAAGAAGGCAGTCGTTGACCGTCTCGGCGGAAAATACGGCGTGAAATGGTTCGAGGAAACTGGCAGTATCCATAGAATACAATTTAGCATCATAAAGGACAGGGCGGCGATATACCTTGACACCTCGGGCACGGGGCTCCACAAGAGAGGTTACAGAAAGAATTCCAATGCGGCGCCAATAAAGGAGACTCTTGCGGCGGGTATCATCGACCTGGCGAGGGTACGCAGCGATACGCAGTTTTACGACCCATTCTGCGGCAGCGGAACATTTCTTATCGAGGCGGCGTACAAGGCAATGAATATCGCCCCCGGAATAAAGCGTTCCTTTGCGGCGGAGAAGTGGGATTGCTTTTCCTCGGAAATATGGCGTGAGGAGCGCAGCAAGGCTATCGCGGCAATAAACAAGGACGCGGACTTTTTCGCTTTCGGCTCGGACATCGACCCCGAGAGCGCGGCGCTGTCTGCGGAAAACTGCGCAAAGGCAGGTATCCGCAACAAGGTGAAGATAACCTGTGCGGACGTGAGAGACTTTTCCCCCGATAAGGGTGGGATAATCGTCTGCAATCCGCCCTACGGCGAGAGAATGTTAGAGCTTAAAGAAGCGGAGGAATTATATTCCGTAATGGGGAAGGTTTTCCCCGCAAACGGGGACTGTCCGTCCTACATCATCTCGCCCCACGAGGACTTTGAGCGTTTCTTCGGCAAGAGAGCGGACAAGCGCAGAAAGCTTTATAACGGCATGATAAAGTGTCAGCTGTTCATGTATTTCAAGTAACATAAAAACAGTTCAGGCTCACCTCTTCGCAGGGAAGGGGTGAGCCTGAACTGTTTTTTGATGAAAAATTCAGCCGCGAAATATCTGCGGCTGAAATATAATACGAATCCCCGATAAAAGTGTAGACAAAAAATCTGCGCAAAAACCATATATTCAAGTTTTAGCTTGATTTTTTGTACACTTTTAAATCGGGGATTAGTATAATATCATTTAGAAAAGCGAACCGATAAAGCTGTCCAGTTCCTCAAATTCCTCCGCAGTAAGAGTATATTTCCCGGAGGATACCGTTCCGTTGTCGTATCTGTTGATGACAAGCTCGCCATTGTTGAAGGTTATCTCGAAAAGCTTTGCGTTGTTTTCCGATTCGTCCGCGGAATAGATCGTTATCTTATATCGGTAGTCGTACATCTTAGTTTCCGAATCGCAGTGATACTGACTCTTTGAAGCGGTCAGTCCGGTTATCTCATCGATTATGGAGGAATTGATGTTCGTTACAGATTCATCGAACATTGCACCGTTGGAGACGATGAAGGTCCCCGATACGGGGTCATATTCGTCGAAGCCCGCCTCGGCGGAGATGTAATACTCGCCTGAGTCAAGGTCCGATATGGTATCGGGCACGTAGACCTCGTCGGCATCCGACGATGCAGTGCTGAACGATACGTCAAGAGTATATCTGCTGACCGGTGAGCTGTCGTAGGATTGTTCATCAATGGCGGTCACCAAAGGAACAGTGCCTTCACCGCTGTCATCGTACTCTTCCACGGCGGCTTCTTCCTCCATGACCTCGTCTTCATCTATGAACGAGGGCACCCATACGGGGGTACCGTAATCGGAGTCGTCGGCTTCTTCTTCGGGATATTCATCCTCATAGTATTCTGTCTGATGATCATAGCCATAGGGGACATAGTCGTCCGAGCTGCTTTCCTCTTCATAAACAGTCGCAGAGGGACCTTCGTCCATTGTATTTGCGGCATTGATCCCGGGTGCGTCCTCGGAGTGCTCTGCTTCGGGAGCGGAGCTGTCCGATTCTCTGTCTTTCCTGCCGGTGTCGGTATCGGTCTTTTCTGCGGGTGTTTTTTCTGTTTCCGCTGTTATCTTTTCTTCTGCTGCGGGAGCTTCCGTTTCGGCGGATGTTTCTGTGATCTCCTCCACCACTGTTGTTATATCATCCTTTTCCTCCGCAGGAGCGGTCGTTTCTGGGGAGGCTTCCGCTTCGGAGAAAACTGTTGTCTCGGAGACCTCGGTCTCAACGTCCTTTGTCATCTGAGAGTCCACATTTGCTTTGTTATACACATTCAATGTCACCGCGCATACCAGCACTGCGGCAGCTGCGGAAAGTCCCATTGTCCATTTCTTTATCTTTATAGTCCTTGAATCGGCGCTGATGTCTATTCTCTGCGCATTTTCGGGCAGAGAGTCCGTTTTTGAATTGTCTGCTGTTTTGTTTTGTTCATCTCTTATCTTTTTCATGAGAGCTTCTGTTTCGGAGATGAAGGACCCGGACGGAACTATTTTATTCATTGAAGCTTTATATTCGTTCATTGTTCTTTTCATAGATCGATCTCTCCTTTCAGAATTTTTTTGAGCTGTTCCCGTCCCCTTGCCAGACGAGTCCCGACAGTTGCGGTATTAACGCCTGTCACCACTGCAATTTCTTTTATCGACATCCCCGAAAAGTAGAACAGATGGACCACTGTACGGTATTTTTCTGGGAGCGCAAGAACTGCGTCCCTGACGGCATTGTCCTCCTTCTGGTTTTCGGGATTGCTGTCGTTGTCTGTATATTCATCCTCTAAGGGTACTGTCCGCTTGACTCTGCTCGATTTCAGAAGATTCTTACACTTATTCACGGCAGTCCGCATAAGCCACGCTTTTTCGTATTCTGCGTCCTCAAACTGCTGATTTCTGCGCATCAGCTCCAAAAACACATCCTGTGCAATATCCTCTGCATCCTCTTTATTTTTGACATAAGTATAACATAGCCTGATTATCTGGGCGGAGTAAGTTTCGAGTATGTAGCGGATGTATTCGTCGCTTACGGTACCGGTTCCGGAATACATAGCATACCTCTCATGTGATAGACGGCAGACCGTCTTTTATAATGCATTATAAACAGGCAGCTGTGCATATATGATACACGCTTTTGCCCCGTCTATAATAATAACAACCGAGAAGCCCGATATTTTTCAAAAAATATAAAACTTCTCAAAACGTTTACAAAAAGTTAATATCTGATATCATTCCCAGCGAATGACCGCCACATCGCCCTCTTTGATAGGGTCCATGAAGCTTACGTCCTTTCCGTTGAGAGAAATGACGATATTCATTCCCGGAGGGGGATTATTGGTATCAAGATTTGCCAGAGCCATAAGCTCCAGAAATTCATGGGGAGAGCTTCTGCGCTCCAGCAGGGTCGGTCTGCCGTTGAGAATGACCGTTATGGGAGCGCCCACGTCAGGAGCTTCCGCAGCATTTTCCTGTTCCTCTGCGGGCTTTTCGGCAGAGGGCTTTTCCTGCGGCTTTTCGGCGGCGGGCTGTACAGGCTTGGGCTGGGTCCGCTTCCTGGAGCTTTCCATTTCCTCAAACGCAGTCTTGTCGCAGGTCTCCAGCTTATCGCCGTCGCAGAGCAGATAGTCGAACCTGAGCTTTTTGCCGTTCTTCATGAACACTATCCCATTGCAGTCGAAGGGCAGGGACAGCATAAGGTCTCCCAGCGTCTCAACGGTGGAGATGGAGATATCATCGTAATTCTGTATTTTATAATCGGAGGAGATCCGTTTTTCGTTCACAAGAGCAGCCGTTCCGAAGGGATATTCCATGCCGTCGATAGATATTCTGCGCTCGGTGACGTCTCCCGCGATATCGGATATGGAAAGCTGCGCATTTACGCCGTTTTCCGCTTCCTTAAAGGTGACGGTATCACCCTGCTTCACAGGAGTATCTATCGCCGCAGCCTTGCCGTTGACGGTTATCTCCGCAGGCACCGCAAGAGTACCCGCCGCAGATTTTCTCTCTCCGTTTAAAATATAAGTCAGATTTCTTCCCGAACGTCCGATTATCTGATTGGGCTTGTAGCCTGCGATTCGGAGCAGATCGACCACGGTTATCTTTTTGGTGTCGAAAATGCGTATCTTCTCGCCGTTCAGGGTGATAGTGGAGAAGTCGTAGCCCCGCTGGATAGTCGCCGTAACGCCTATTCCTATGGGAGTTACAAATTCGGGACCGTTTATTTCCACGCTGCCCGTGTCTACGTTGCGCATGAACTGTCTGCCGCCCACTGCGGCTCTTTCCTCGGGAATGCCCAGCTTCTGCGCCACATATTTTGACAGCTCGGGCACCTGACTTCCTCCGCCCACGAGGAATACTGCCGCAGGAGCCTCTCCGCCGTTTGCTTCGAGGATATTCGCCGCAATGGTATCCGCAAGGAGGTCCACCGTGGGGAAAAGGCTCTCAAAGAATGCCGACGTTTCCACGGTCTGCTCCATTCCGAGGATATTCCTGTACTTGATAGTTTCTCCCGAAGCACTCTGCTTCATTTCCTCGGCGGTGTTGAAGTCCACCAGATATTTTCTGATTATTTCCTCTGTTATCTCATCGCCCGCAATGGTCGCCATAGCATATGCCACGATGCTGCCGTCACGGGAAATGGCAATATCCGACGTACCTGCGCCGATATCCACCAGCGCAATATTGATTAGCCGCACCTCTGCGGGGATTATCACGTTCATTGCCGCGATAGGCTCCAGAGTGAGACTTCTCACCGATAAGCCTATCTTGTCCATAACGGAGTAAAGGCTCTCCACCACGGGGCTGGGCAGAAATGCCGCAAGAATTTCCGCGGAAGCGGTCTTTCCGCGATGACCTTTAAGGCTCTTTATCGGATAATCGTCCAGAAAATACTTTACGACCGTATTTCCCACGCAGTAAAAGGACGAGCCCCCCGAGGACTTTTCATCAAGGGAATCCTGTGCGTCGGCGATAGCGTCCATTTCCAGTGATTTCAGCATTTCGTCGTTGATATAGCCCTTGTCCTCGATGTCGATGGAAGCCTTGGTGCGGCAGGTCTTGAGAGCGCGTCCTGCGGCGGCAATGGAAACCTCGGTCAGGGTGATATTGTTTTTCTCTTCCAGCTGAGCCTTGACCTTGCCTGCGATCTTGGCTACCTCGTCGATATCCTCAATCTGACCGTCCGTCATGGCGCGGCTCTTGTGGGGTATGGAACAGCAGTCGTCCACCACGAAGGTATCGTCGGAGACGTGTCCCAGTACGCCCACTACTGTTCTTGTACCGATATCGAGAGCAAAGACCTCATTTTCCGACTGGAGCCTTGCGCCGCTCTGCACATTATCATTCATATGTAAAACCGTCCTTTATCAAATAATTCCCGTAAGGTCAAAATCGGGAGTAAATCCGCTGTCCGCCGAGGACTTGTCCTGCATATAGCCGTCAAGTCCGAGACTTACCGCCTTGTCAAGTACGAACTCATATTCAAATGTCGAAAGCCGTCTGTTTATCTCCTTGAATCCGCTGCTTTTATAGCATGGAGTGTACTGGCTCATAAGACTTAGCTTAAAGCTGTCACGGGGAAGATCATGCGCCAGCCATTCCATTATGGCAGCCGAATCCTTCCGCAATCCGGGGAGTATCATATGCCGCACGATAACGCCTTTTTGCATGATGCCTTCATCATTGAAGCGGCATTTGCCCGTCTGACGGCACATTTCGGATATCGCCTCTGAAGCGTATTGAAAGTAATCCGCAGCGCCCGAATACTTTTCCGAAGCCGAGCTGTCAATATATTTCAGGTCTGGGAGATATACGTCGATATATCCCTCCAGCATTCTGAGCGTTTCCACCTTTTCATAGCCGCCGCTGTTATACACCACGGGGACTGTAAGCCTGCTCTTTGCCTTGTCCAGAGCGGATATTATCTGCGGAACAAAATGAGTGGGGCTTACCAGATCAATGCAGTGAGCGCCCTGTTCCTGCAGTTCGAGGAATATCTCCGCAAGTCTGTCCTCCGATATTTCCGTGCCAAAATTGTCGGCGGATATCCTGTGATTCTGACAGTAAAGGCATTTCAGATTACACCCCGAAAAGAAAACCGTTCCTGCGCCCCGTGTGCCCGAGAGACAGGGTTCCTCCCACATATGAAGATACGCCTTTGCGGCTTTGACGGCAATACCTCCGCCGCAAAAGCCCGTGCCCTGTGTACGGTCTGCCCCGCATTCTCTGGGGCAGAGAGTGCAGCTTGTAAAATCGTAGTCCATAGTTTGTCAGTCCTTGATCTGTAGTAGTTTGTGCTCACTATTTGCCTATTATAATTATATCACATGTCACGGAATATTGCAATACCCAGAAAAATAAAACTTTAATGTCAGATGTATCCTTATTTTTTGACAATCTCTGTTATTCACGGTTTGATCGTTTGGCAGTCAATTCTGACGACAGCGAGTGTAGTACTAATCCCCGATAAAAGTGTAGACAAAAAATCCGTGAGTGAAAAACACTCACGGATAGTTTTTTATGCACATATCAGATAACGACCGAGTTTTCCGCCAGCGACCTGTTTTCCAGCAGATACGCCTTTTCTCCTGCGGTTACGAATATTCGATAGAGGAACACGTTCACCTTTTCACCCACTTCGATGGGAGCCTCGTCAAGTCCGCGGTTTGCGGTGATGATACTTCCGTTCACGCTGATTACAAGCTCAATGGCGTTTCCGCGGAAGGACACCTGCAATACCTCGCCCTCCGAAGCGGAGCTGCGGTAGATGATGTTCTCGTTCTTTTTGGCTGCCCTCACAAATTCGGGACGGACTATAGCCTTGTCTGCGCCCTCGATGTCGTCGAAGCTGCTGAAACGGCGGTAATCCTCCAGAAATGCGGTGTGTCCGAAGAATGATGCGGTGAACGCCGTCTGCGGGTTTCTGTATACCTGTATCGGCGTGCCTATCTGTTCGATCCTGCCTTTATTGGTGACGATTATCTCGTCTGCAACCTCGATAGCCTCGTCCTGGTCGTGTGTAACGAAAATGCTCGTCAAGCCCAAGCGGGTTATCATCTCACGGAGCCAGCTTCGTAACTCCTGACGCACCTTTGCGTCGATAGCCGCAAAAGGCTCGTCAAGGAGCAGTAGCTGCGGATTGGGAGCAAGCGCCCGTGCAAATGCCACTCTCTGCCGCTGACCACCCGAAAGCTGACTGGGATATCTCTTTTCCAGTCCTGACAGACCGATGAGGTCGATAAGCTCCCGCACCCGTTCGTCGATGTATTTTTTATCCGCCTTCTGCACCTTCAGACCGAAAGCGATGTTATCGTACACCGTCATGTAGCGGAAAAGGGCGTAGCTCTGGAATACAAAGCCTATGCCGCGCTTGCTGGCGGGGATGTCGTTCACTACCTTGCCGTCAATGATTATTTCTCCGCTGTCGGGGTATTCAAGTCCCGCTATCATGCGGAGGATAGTGGTCTTTCCGCTGCCGCTGGGACCTAACAGACCGATAAGCTTTCCCTTTTCAATGCCGAAGCTGACATTATCCGACGCCTTGAAATCCCCGAAGGATTTATTTATATTTTTCAGTTCAACGTACATATCGAAACCGTTCCTTTCTGTTAATCCCCGTTTTTCTTTCCGACATACTCTATCACGCTTCTTGCGATGAGAATGACTATTGCCATCATTACAAGAATAGACGAGACCGCAAAGGCGGGAACGTATTTGAATTCGTTGAACAGTATTTCAACGTGCAGGGGGAGGGTATTGGTCTTTCCTCGAAGATGTCCCGACAGGACGGATACCGCGCCGAATTCTCCCATAGCTCTTGCGGCGCAGAGAACGACTCCGTAGAGAAACGCCCATTTTATGTGGGGGAAAGTGACCTTGGTGAAAATGGTGAAGCCGTTTGCTCCCATAAGAGCGGCGGCTTCCTCCTCGTCGGTGCCCTGTGCTTCAAGGACGGGGATAAGCTCGCGGGAAATGAACGGAAACGTTACAAATACCGTGGCAAGGATTATTCCCGGAACGGCGAACACTACCTTGATATCCGCCGCTTCAAGATATGGATAAAGAAAGCTCTGTCTGCCGAAGGTGAGCACAAATATCAGACCTGCGATGATAGGCGATACTGTGACGGGAACGTCTATGAGAGTCGTCAGCAGCTTTTTTCCTTTGAATGTGAATTTGGTAACTGTCCATGCGGCGAACAGTCCGAAAATCGTGTTGAATATGACTGCCGCCAGCGTAGCTTCAACGGTGAGCAGCGCAGCCTTGACGGTGTATTCGTCTGCGACTGCTTCCTTGTAGGTCTCCCAGCCGCTGCGAAGCGCTTCTGTTATGACCGTTACCAGCGGAAGAACAAGCATTATAAATACAAACAGCACGCTTATCACGATAAGCACCCATTTGGTCAGCTTTGAGCCGAAGGTTTCCTTATGCATTTATAATACCTCCTATCTTCCGAGAATTTTCGAGTTTCTTGACTGGATAAGATTTACAAGAAACAGTATAAGAAATGCTGCGATAAGCATTACAAGGGCAATTGCCGTTGCGCTGGAATAGTCGTATTCCTGCAGCTCAGACATGATTATCAGGGGAGTTATCTCCGTTTCGAAGGGCTGATTTCCTGCGATGAAGACTACCGAGCCGTATTCGCCCAGGCATCTTCCGAACGCAAGACCGAAGCCCGTAAACGCCGCAGGGAGTATCTCGGGGAGTATCACCTGACGGAATATCCTTGAACGGTCCGCGCCCATAACTCCCGCTGCTTCCTCGTAAACGGGGTCAAGCTTTTCCAGCACGGGCTGTACGGCGCGCACCACAAAGGGGATCCCAATGAACACAAGTGCGACGGTTATTCCTATCCTTGTGTAAGCTATCTTAATGCCGAAACGCGCAAAAAAGCTTCCTATCATTCCCTTGTCGGAGGTCAGCGAGGTCAGTGCTATGCCTGCCACAGCCGTGGGGAGCGCAAAGGGGAGCTCTATCATTCCGTCCAGAATCCGCTTGCCCGGAAAATCGTATCTCACAAGCACCCACGCAAGGATAACTCCCATGACTTCGTTTATTAAGGAGGCAATAAATGCAGTGGAAAAGCTGACGCGGAAGCTTGCAAGAACTCTTTCCCTGGTTATTGTTTCGATAATGTCGGAAATGCTCATCTGTGCGGTAAATACCACAAGGGAGGCCAGCGGGATAAGGACCACTACGCCGAGCATTGTCAGCGTGACTCCCATTGACAGTCCGAACATCGGGATAACTCTTTTGTGCATTTTTTTCATGAGTAAACCATTCCTTAATTTACGGGAAAAGCCGACAGTTTTCGGCTTTTCCCGCTGAGTAAAATTATATTTTAGCCCTGTTCGTAGATCTGGTCGAACACGCCGCCGTCCGCAAAGTGAGTGGACTGTGCGCTGTCCCAGCCGCCGAAATCGTCTATGGTAACAAGATTGATGTCAAGATCGAAGGTACCTGCGTATTCCTGAAGGATATCGGGATCGGAGGGACGATAGTAATTGTCGCCTGCAATGCGCTGTGCCTCGTCGGAGTAGAGATAGCTGAGATATTCGGTGGCAGCTTCTCTTGTGCCCCTCTTGTCGACTACCTCGTCAACGACTGCAACGGAGGGCTGAGCGAGAATGCTGATGCTGGGGGTGATTATCTCGTAATCGTCGGGATAGTCCTGAATGGAGAGGAAGGCTTCGTTTTCCCATGCGATGAGCACGTCTCCCTGACCGTTTTCAACGAATGTGGTGGTAGCTCCTCTTGCGCCCGAATCGAGGACGAGAACGTTCTGATAAAGCTTCTTTATGAAGTCCTTGACCTGTGCTTCGTCACCGTTAAAGGCATTGTCTGCGTAAGCCCATGCTGCAAGGTAGTTCCATCTTGCGCCGCCCGAGGTCTTGGGATTGGGAGTGATAACACCCACGCCGTCCTTTACGAGATCGTCCCAGTCGTGGATATCCTTGGGATTGCCCTTGCGGACGAGGAATACTATCGTTGATGTGTAGGGAGCGCTGTCCTTGTCGAATTCGCTTACCCAGCCTTCCTCGATAAGACCCGCGTCCTGAACAGCCTTGACGTCGTATTCGAGAGCGAGAGTGACAACATCGGCTTCAAGACCGTTTGCAACTTCGAGCGCCTGCTTGCCCGAGCCGCCGTGAGACTGTGTTATCTCAACGTCCTGACCTGTTTTCTCCTTCCAGTGCTGAGCGAATATCTCGTTATATGCCGCGTACAGTTCTCTGGTAGGGTCGTAGGAGACGTTGGTGAGAGTGATCTTTTCGGCGGAGGATGTATCTGCTGTGTCTCCGGAGGAAGCGCTTTCCGAGCCGCAGCCTGCAAACAGGGAAGCAGCAAGAACGGAAGCGAGAGCAGCGGATAATAATTTATTCTTTTTCATAATGATAACCTCATTTCATATTTCATAGTAATTATTGTTTGTGTGTAAAACTGTGGAATGAAACAAGGTTCAACAGCGTATCTTACCGCCCGCGGAAGATAATATCACGGGCGTTCTTTCGTTCAGTATCATATGTATTTCTCCTTTTTCGGCTAATCATATATAACCGATAGGTTTAATATAATTGAATTATACAATACAATTATCCGTTTGTCAATAGGGTAGGAAAAAGTTTGTGGATTTAGCATATATAACCTATTAAATTCATAGGAATATTGTGCATTTTTTCATTGCAGCAAAAAAACGGCGCACAGGATAAGCTGTGCGCCGCGAATAGAAAATTATCTTTATCTGTTATGCTTCTTTTTTCTGAATATGCCTGCCGCCGTCGTTGCGATAAGCGACGAGAAGAACACAGTCAGAGCAATGGCTCCGATATCCGAAGAGCCTTCCTCGGCAATATCGGTGATGCCTGCGCCCGAGGAAACGTCCTCTGAGTTGTCGGGAATTTCGGGGTATAATATGAACGGAGGCACTTCCTCAACAGGATAGTAGGGAGGATATACCGGTTCGTAAGGATATGTGGGATAATACGGGTAATCCGGATAGTTGGGATAGCTCGGATCGGGAGCACCCGGTACAGGAGGTTCGTCCGAGCCGTTTCTGACATTTACGCACACGGGGAAATCAGCTGAATAGTTTACGCCGTCCGTGCTGTAGGAAGCATAGCCTGTGAACTCGTCTATCCTGCAGTAATATGTCAGGCTGCCTGCCGTATAGCCCTCGGGAGCGGAGGTCTCTCTGAGAAGATAAGTTTTTCCCGCAGCAAGTCCCTCGGAGAAGGTGACTGTTGCCCTGCTGCCGTCCCATACGGGGCTTGCAGTCCTGATGAAGGTGCTGTCATCGGCGCAGGTCAGGGTAAATACCGTGCTGCGCAGGATATCCTCTGTGGGCGCAACATCAGTGCCTTCGGCGGTGCGGTAGGTCTTGATAAGCTGAATGGCGCCCGGTGTGACATTTCCGCCTGAACTGTCTATCCTTACGTTTGTGAATGAAGGGATAAAGGTATCGGAATATGTTCCGTTAATGTCGGTGCTGTAGGATACCTTTCCGTCGGCATCAATGCGGCAGTAATATACGGCATCTGATGCAGTGAAGGTATCGGGCGAGCCAGTTTCACGGAGCATATATGTGCTGCCCTTCTGCAGGCCGTCTGCTTCCGTGAACGTTACGACATACTCGCCGCCGACAAGCACAGGGAAACGAGTTACGTCGGCAAATCCCGAAGCAGGGTCTGTGTCTGAAAGCGTGAACTTTGTCTCAATGCGCTCGCTTTCGGAGGGAGCGGAATCGGTATTGTCCTCAGCCGTGTATTTCTTGATAAGCTTTATGGGCTCGATGGTAACAGAAACGCTGTTTTGTATATTAATGAATGTCGGGGGAGCAGAAGGTGTGCCGTTGAGGTCGGTGCTGTAGGATACGCTGCCTGCGTCGTCGATCATGCAGTAATATACGATGTTAGACGAGGTGTAGGTATCGGGCGAGCTGCTCTCGGTAATTATGTAGGTCCTGCCCGATTTCACGCCGTCAGCCTCGGTAAAGGTGACGATATAATCTGAACCGTCAAACGTCGGAGACTTTGTAACTCGAATATTCGAGCCAGGAGCAGTATCTGCGAGAGTGAACTCAGTAGCGAGTATCTCTTCTGGGGTCGGAGTGAGAGTGTTTCCTTCAGCGGTTTGGTATATTTTGATAAGAGATACGTCATGGGGCTGTGCAGTATTGTCACAGGTGGGTATCGTGGCTGATTCGAAGTTGCTTCCGTCGATACTGTACATAACTGTTCCGTCCGAGTCTATACGGCATTTATATTTCGTTCTGCTGATATCGCAGCCTGTGGCAGAGGTTGTCTCAGCGACATAATATGTTGTGTCAACGGAAAGGGAGCTTCCGCTGAATATAACATTATATTTTCCGTTTGTCGAAGGAGTGGGGTGTGCGGTCGTGATCTCGGTGTTCATGTCGGAACCGTAAAGTGTAAATTTGGCGCTCTCCGCTATACTGCTGTTTTTGCCGTTGATCGTTTTAATGATCTTTATGTCCTCAGGCGTAACGGTAGTCGGAACGGTGTTATAGCTGTTGACAACTGTGACATTTTTATTGATGTTTGTAGTATTGGATGCGCTGTCGGTAAGAGTGAAGGTCCTTTCCGAGTAGGTAGTGGTATAGCCCGAAACGGGAGCCTCGGTAAGGGTATATCTGCGGGGAGTTCTTACAAGTATTTCATTACCGCTGCTGTCGGTGGATCTGGAATAGGTGAAGAGGGGGAGATCTTTAAATTCTACAGATGTTTCCGTACTGACCATGGTTGCGGTTTGTGTGTTATTTTCTTCATCTGTCAGAGTAAATGTGATATCTGCGGGGCGTATTGAGCTGCCCGTTTCATTCTGCCAGGACTTATTAACTGTCAACTTTCCTTTTTCGGTGTTTTCCGCAGTAAATGTATTTGTTATATCAAGAGTACATACCGCGTCAGCAGTTTTAGTGTCGCCTATAGTTATTTCATTCGGATTGCCGTTAGCGGAGACCGAGAGAGTAGAAATATTTGTCGAGTTTGTGCTGTCGAGCTGATATGATGCTTCATATCCGTCAATTTTTACCTCGCTTACGGTGTAGGAGTATCTTATCTTACCGTCAGTATTGCTGTCCAGATACAGGGGCAGATCGTCGATGGTGTAAGCCCACGAACCGTCAGGCTGTACATTTGGAGTTATCGTGTATTCCTTGGTGGAGGTTTCTTTCTGAGTTTCCACTGCACCCTGGGAGTTTTCGGTCACATACTTTTTGACCTCAAGCTTTATCCTGATCTTAGAGGGACGAATGGAAGAGGAATCGCTCGCCCATGCTTTTGTGCCCTTGATAGTCAGTGTATATCCTGACTGATTAAACGAGTAATCGCCCTTTGAACGATATGTGCCTTCGTCAAGGCATGTGCTGCTGCCTATGCGGTTGGTTCCGTCCAGTGTTACCGCGATAGTATTGCCGAACATGTTTCCTATCTCGGCGTCGGAATATGAATCGCTGAGATAGATCTGGTTTACCTTGACCTTGTAATTGATAGTATAGGCAGTCGCGTCCTGAAGATTTGAGATACTGATCTTATTATTGACATTGTCGTATGAGAATGAAACGCCGTCGCTTGGTGTAACAGTGAAGCTGTTGTCAACATATTCAAGCCTTGAACCGAGGCTGTCCTCTGCGATGAATGTATTACCGCTGTTCAGTGTGAGCGCTTCCTCGTTTATCTTGACCGTATATGTGGCGTAATAATTTGTGTCGCCTGTTGTGGGCTTCTGGGTCCCCGATACAAACTTGCTGACAATATCGGTGCTCTCGGGAGTGAGGAACTGCTTCGCGGGAGTGACAGGAAATTCACTGCCGCTGTTGATAGAGATCTTTGCATTGTTGGTGTACCCCTTTGCCGTGCCGCCGATGAGCCAGGACAGGTATTCCGCATCAGTCATCTGAGTGATATAGGCAATGTCTATAGCCTTTGATTCGCTCTTGTTAAGAGCCTCCGCCAGTGCAGCCGATACGGTAATGGTTATTGTCATTTCGCGTCCTGCTGCGGATACGGATACACAGTTCTTATATGCATTGTTCGGGTCGAACCAGTAGGGATTTGCGGGGTTTATCGCTAAGCTGCCCGATACATATTCCAGTCCCTCGGGAAGAGTATCCTTGACAGTTATCACATCGCCCGCCGCATAGCTGTCGCTCTTGGTCACGGAAATATGCCATGCCATAGCGCCCTTGAGGGATTCCTTGCCACTGAAGCCGATCTTGTCAAGGTAATAGGCTTCTTTTGTGCCGGGGAGAGCGTATACTGCGGAGTCGCTGTCGGAAGCCGATGTGTCGTCTTTAAATAATATTTTGGCAGTCGCGGTATTTGTGACCTTCGAAACACTGTTTGTCGGAGTCGTATAGACCAGCTTAATGGTATCGTTTCTGTTATTGTTGATAAATGTGGTGTTTGTGATGCTGATCTGGAACTGCTGATTACTGTACCAGCCTCTGCTGCCCACTTCCGACAGAGCATGAGTGTTATTATTGCAGTCGATCACGGTAAATTCGGTGCTGTCGGTGATAAAGCTGCTGCTTACGTCCATATAGTCGCCGATCTCGATGCGGCTGATATTATTGACGTTGGGAATGTCTATTGCCACAGTCCACTTGATATTGCCGTTTTCGTCCAAAGCGCAGCTCTTGGTGACGAATTCGCCTATGGAGCCGGGGATAGTCACCGATGTTTCGGCGCTTTTTGTGTTGCCGGTCTCATATGTGATCTCAGCCTTGTTGCTAAGTGTCTTGTTGACAGCGGAATTCTTATAGCTGTCGGGAACAGCTGTTACATATGATACGGTATATTTTCCGTCGGTGAAATCAGAGCTGCTTAAAGCTTTGACGCCGCTATCGCCGAAGATAGCTGCGAACGCTGTTTTATCTGTGATATTGGCGTCGAGGATATCCTTTAAGGTAATGGTCTTGGTGGAGGACATGAATTCATCCTTATAGTCATTAAGAGCCACAGTAACGGTCCATGTGATCTCAGACTTATCCTCGCTCAGAACGCCTGTCTTTGAAACCGAGGGAGGGTCAAACTGCGCATAGCCGTAGTTTGTCTGCTGGAGCTTATCATTTACATATACCTGAGCGGTATTCTTTCTGCTGTCCCATGAGAGGTTAGGGTCCAGGAGCTTATCCGAATTGACTTTGACCTTGTATTCGATTCTCAGGCGGTTATCCCAGCCTGCGTAAACGGTCCCCAGATTAAGAGAAAAGCCGTTTGCGTCTGATGTGTAATTACGGGTCTCCGGCGTGATGGGAACGCTGCTGTCGCCCTTATATACTGTGACCTTATCTGCGGTAACAGATGAAAAATCATACAGATCCGTACCGAAGTCCTTGACGGATACATTGGCGGAAGACCTTCCGTTGCTGCCGACGTATATCGAAAACTTCTGGTAATAGCAGCAGTCAGCCTCGTTATATTCTGCGGGACCGCTGTTTCCCTTGGTTATGTACAGTCCGGGGGTGGTGAACTCGGGAGCGATGACCTCAATGGACTTATCGAAGAATTTCAGAGTGAACTTACCGTCCTCGTCGACGTCATCCTGTTCTACCGATATCGTACCGCTGAGCTCACAGGAGCCGCTGGATATATAATAAAAAAGTGGACAAGTATGATATAATAGAAGACAGAAAAAGGAGGAATAAAAATGTCTTCAAAAAAGAATCCAAAATACAGCAAAGAATTTAAGCAAACGATAGTCAACTTGTACCATTCTGGAAAGAC
>JALEMR010000035.1 GCA_022768245.1 Oscillospiraceae bacterium | reverse complement strand
ATAACCTTGCTCGTTATCGCTAACGTTTCTTGCTTATTTTTTAGTCTTTGCTTGACCTTTACTGTTCTCTGGAATTAAATCCAAAGGAATTTTTCAAGGGTATTTGGTTGCTTGATCTGTATTGTTCAATTTTCAAGAATTCTTTTACCGTCACCCTTCGCTGTTTTTCGCAGCTCTTTGTGACAGCTTATTTATTATATCACGGTCATTTCCTTTTGTCAAGTCCTTTTGCAAAAGTTTTTATTTTGTTCATAAATCCTTCTGCATATTTCTTGATGTTCCGGATCTCGGCGTTTTTGTGCCGTCCGTGACAACATAATTTATTTTATCACACACTTTTACTTTTGTCAAGACTTTTTTACCCTCTTTTTACACTTTTATGTTTCTTACAATACATTATCCCTTTTTTCGACCTGTTTACAGCGTTTTGTATAAAAAATCTGCGTGAAAAACCCACGCAGATCATATAATAGTATACCTTTAAATGTCAGCCGCCTTTGCCGCCCCATCAATTCTCTTCCGCAGATAATTGAAGCAGCAGAACACCGCAATGAACGACCCCACTACCCAGCTTGCGGGCCATGCGTTCCAGATGCCTGCGGCGCCCATGATGTCCGACAGCACAAACGCCGATATTACGCGCAGCGCCAGGTCTATAAAGGTCGACAGCATGAACAGTCCCATCTTCTCCGCGCCGCGGAATACGCCGTCGCATGCCAGCTTCAGACATATCACAAAGTAGAACGGCGCTACCGTCTTTAAGAATTCTATGCCCGTATCTACCGCCTCTGCGGAGCTCCCCTCGTTCATGAACAGGTCCACGAACGTCCTCGGCAGGAAGAAATACAGCCCGAAGAACATCCCCGCTATCACCAGCGCAAAGACTATTCCCGCCATAAGCCCTTTCCTTATTCTGTCGGGCTTGCCTGCGCCGCTGTTCTGCGCTGTGAAGCTCGATATCCCGTTGCCCACAGTGGAAAAGACAGTTATCGCAAAGGTGTTCAGCTTGACCGCCGCAGAATAGCCCTCGATGACCGTAGGTCCATAACCGTTCACCAGAAACTGTATGAACAGATTTCCCACCGACACAAAGCTCTGCTGGAGGACGCTGGGCAGCGATATCACGCCGATCTCCTTAAGTGCACGCTTGTCGAACATCACCGCGTCATTTCCGTCGTACACCTTTTTCAGTCTGCGCAGGAGAATGACCAGCGCACATATGCACGCCGTTCCCTGGGCGATAAAGGTCGCCCATGCAACGCCGGGCACTCCCCACCCGAACACTATCGTAAACAGCGCGTCAAGAGCCACATTTCCTACAGACGAACCTATCAGCAGATACAGCGGCGTACGGCTGTCGCCCAGACTGTTGAAGATCCCCGTCGCGATATTGTACAGGAACAGGAAGATAAATCCTCCCGTATAGATGCGCAGGTATGTATTTCCGTCCCCGAATATCTCGGCGGGGGTGTTCACCAGCCTCATCAGCTGAGGACTGAATATCACTCCGAAGGCGGTCAGCGCCGCCGACAGCACCAGTCCCGAGATAAGCGACGTGGTTATGCAGGTCTTTGCCGCTTTATAATTCTTTGCGCCGTAATTTCTGCCGATGACCACCGAGCAGCCTATCTGACAGCCGAACGCCACCGACATGAACAGCATGGTTATCGGATAGCTCGCACCCACGGCGGCAAGTCCGTTCGCATATTTTCCTGCGATGATACTGTCAGCGATATTGTACAGCTGCTGAAATACGACGCTTATAAACATCGGCACCGTAAATCCGACAATGACCTTTGCGGGACTGCCCACAGTCAGATCCTTATTCATTTTCTCATATCCTTTCACATTCCCTGATATTATTTGATTTTTCACTGTCAGATACTATTATAAATCTTTTTTCCATAAATGTAAAGCAAGAATTTTTTTACGTCTCCGAAAACTTTTTGTTAAGCCATTCAACAATACATCAACGAGATGGCTGCGGCAACACGCCGCCTTGCCCCACGGAGGATGCCTTATCACCGCTGTTGGTATGATAGGTGCTTGCAGTTGTCAAGCTTTTCTGATCGATGATATGACCGATTTGCTCACGGCAGCTGTCGGTCATTCTGCATTATTCGGGAAAATACACGAAAAAAATGTCATATCTTCTTGACACTTATTTATTATTGTGATATAATTCATATGTAGAGCGCCGCGCTGATGCGGCAATTATTGTGAGATCAAAGGCAGGTTTTTTATATGTCAGCAAGTATAGTTTTAGGTACCCAGTGGGGAGACGAAGGCAAGGGAAAGGTCATCGACATTCTCGCTTCCAGAGCAGATGTTGTGGTCCGCTCCCAGGGCGGCAATAACGCAGGTCATACCGTCGCAAACAACGGTCAGACCTACAAGCTCCGCCTTATCCCTTCGGGAATTCTTTATAAAGATACTCTGTGCCTTATCGGCGCGGGTGTTGTTCTCAATCCCAAGGACTTCCTCGGCGAGATAGAGGGCATGCAGGCAAGGGGCATCTCCTGCGATAACCTTAAAATAGACCCCCGCGCTCATATCGTGCTTCCCTGGCACATCGAGCTGGACGGGCTCTCCGAAGCTTTCCGCGGCGGCAAGGACATCGGCACCACAAGACGCGGCATCGGCCCCGCTTACATGGACAAGTACGAACGCAGCGGCATACGCTTCTATGACCTTATCCACCCCGAAATATTCGCCGAAAAGGCAAGGGCTACCGGCAGGCTCCGCAATGAGATAATCACCAAGGTGTTCGGCGGCACTCCCGTGGATATCGAAGCCATGATCGAGGAATATACCGAGTACGGCAAGCGCCTCGCTAAGTACGAGGGCGACGTTTCCGTCCTTACATACGAGGCTCAGAAGGCGGGCAAGACTATCCTCTTCGAGGGCGCACAGGCCACCCTCCTTGACATCGACTACGGCACCTATCCCTATGTTACAAGCTCTCACCCTGTTTCGGGCGGAGTTTGCACTGGAACGGGCGTTGGTCCTAAAATGATCGACGAGATATACGGCGTTGCCAAGGCTTACACCACAAGAGTGGGCAAGGGTCCCTTCCCCACCGAGCTTTTCGACAGCACGGGCGACTACATCAGAGACAAGGGCGGCGAGTACGGCACCAACACGGGCCGTCCCAGAAGAATAGGCTGGTTCGATTCGGTCATCATGCGTCATGCGGTAAGAGTCAACGGTCTTACGGGAATCGTCGTGAACAAGCTTGACACCCTTGCAGGAATAGACACCCTTAAAATATGCACCGCCTACAAGAAGGCTGACGGAACTATCATCACAGACTTCCCGCCCACACTTGAAGGACTGGAAGGCTGTGAGCCCGTCTACGAAGAGCATAAGGGCTTCAATGACGACATATCGGGCTGCCGCAGCTTTGAGGAGCTGCCCGAGGTATGCAGAGAATATATCGAGCGTCTGGAAGAGCTGTGCGAATGTAAGATAAAAATGGTAGGCGTTGGTCCCGACAGAGAGCAGATCATTGAGCGGGATTGAGCGAGACTGAGCGATTAGCCATTAGCAATTAGCGATTAGAGGAGAGTACATAGTACATAGTACTTAGTCGTTCAGGTGCGAGGTCGAGAGAAACAGCAAATAAGCAGTAAGCCCGAATTAAAAAGTTCGCCAGCCTTTCAAGGCTGCAGGTTTCCAAAGGGCAGCGCCCTTTGGTCGCCGAGCGCACGCGGCGAAATCCCCCACCGGGTCGTAACACAGCGATGCTCTGCATCTGAGCCGAAGCGGCGAACAAAAATAAAGCGCCGCCCGTTGATAAACGCGGACGACAGCAAGCGAACAGCAAACAATCATGAAAAGTAAGAATGATTCGGGCGGCGCTGCATTTGACAACGGAGCAAATCAAATGTGCGGAACGGAGCTCCGCCGAATGCGAACAGCCAATATCAAGTAGATCCAAGAATAAAAGCCGCAAGCTGCTAAACCGAAAGCAAACCCCGAATAGTCAGCAGCCCAAAAGCATAAACTGATAAGAAAAGAGCAAGGCTTCTTGTCTCCGGAACTCTTGCTTCTGATAAGGAGGTCAGGTCTTATGAAAAGAATATTCCCTGCGGCATTACTGTGCGCAGTGCTCCTGTGCGGCTGTACGGGCTCAAATTATAAGGCGAACATGCTGGTCGAGACTAACGACGAGAACGGCTGGAACTGCTCCTTTGAATCAATGGACGGAGATTTCGCCAACGGCTTTAAGATAAACAGCTCCAGCCTGCGGATAGAATCCTCAATAGAAGCGGGCAGCATGGAGATAATCCTTTCGGGAAACGGCGAGTCCGATACCTACGACGGTTCCGATTTCGATGAGATAATCCCCGCGGAAAAATTTGGGGACGATGTGCTCTATATCACCCTGCGCTGCACCGAAGCCCAAAATGGCAAGGTACGCGTGGTATGGTGCGAGGACGAGGAAACCTCCGCGGATATCGCCGCCGAAGAATAAAATCAAAAAAAATCAGCGCAGACTGACGTAATTCCGTCAGCCTGCGCTGTTTTTATATCATTCGTATCAGCTAAGCGTGGTGTCCTGCATAAGCTCAAAGGTGATGTCGAATTCTTCGTCCTCGTCCTCGGTGACGCCCTTACGATAGATGTGGGCGGAAATTATATCTCCCGGCTCACAGCCTTCAAGCGCCTTTTTAATAGTCTGGGCACTGTATACCTCCTGCCCGTTCAGCTCGGTCATGATATCTCCTGCCTGAAGGTCGGTCTTCGCGATATCACAGCTTTCGTCTACAGACTGGATAATTATTCCCTTCTTGATACCGTATGCCTCCGCCATGTCATCGGTGACTATCGTATAGGTGATGCCTACACGTACTCTTCCGCTGATATAGCCCTGAGAGATGATGTCCTCGATGATTGGCTTCGCAAACTGCGTGGTTATCGCAAAGCCTATGCCCTCGTCAAGTACGGTGGACTTGTACTTCGACGATGTGATTCCAACTACCTGTCCGTACATGTTGATAAGCGCTCCGCCCGATACTCCCGGGCTCATTGCCGCGTCGGTCTGGATACAGGTCATGGGGTCGCCGTCAGTGCTGGTCTTTACCTCGCGGTTCAGTCCCGAAACATATCCCACGGTAAGAGTGCCAGAATATCCGCCCGCATTTCCGATAGCTACTACCATCTCACCAAGCTCAAGCTGGTCGGAATCGCCCAGGTCGGCGGCTGTCAGTCCCTCCGCCTCTATCTTGATGACGGCAATATCGGTGCGGCTGTCCTGTCCGACTATCTCCGCCTTGTATTCCTCACCGTTTTCAAGGACTACCTTAAGCCCTGCATTGACGTCCGTCAGAACATGGGCGTTCGTCACGATATATCCGTCCTCGGAGATGATTATCCCGCTTCCCGTTGAATAGGGATAAAGGCTTGTGTCACGGAATACCATAACGTCCACAACCGACGGAGATACGCGTTTTGCTACGCCCTCCACCGTGAGCAGACCCGTTTCCTCGTCCTGATAATACTTGGATTCAAGGGAGGGCTTTGGCTGAATGGTGATGTTCACCGAAACATCGCCTGTTCTTTCCGAGCCGCTGTCCTCGGTGACCGAGTCGGATACATTCGTCTCTGTCTGAGTCTCCGCAGTGAGCTCGTCATAAGTCTCGTTGACCGACGAAAACGCAAGCACAATGACTATCAGCACAAACATCGCAGATATGGAGATTATGACCGCCGCAAGGGCTCCCTTTGACATATGCTTTTTCTTCGCGGGCGCAGGAGCGGGTCCGTTCATGCCGTTCGGAGCATATCCGTTGGGATAGGGGTTATATGCGTTATTATATCCGCCGGGGTTGGGGGCGTATCCATTCGGGTTGGGGTCATACGCATTGGGATCATATCCTCTCCGATTGGGGTCATACGCATTAGGGTCATACCCTCTCCGATTGGGGTCATACGCATTGGAGTTATATCCGCCGGGATTGGGGTTGTACGCATTGGGGTCATAGCCATAGGAATTAGTCCTGTATGCATTGGGGTCATAGCCGCGGCAATACTGCTGCGGACGGGGCGGAGTGTGGAAAGCTCCCATATTATAATTCTTCTCCGCAAAGGGGTCACTGTTCTGCGCGGCATTGTTTACATTCGGAGTACCGTTATTCAGCTTCGAGGTATCTATCCCGTCGATGATGTCGATTATATCCGAGCCGCTTGTCTGCGGCTGCGAAGAAGAGTATGCGGGGGTATTGTCCGCGGGCGCACTATCTGCGGAAACACTCTCCGCGGAAGAATTATTCTCTCGTGAGATATCCTCCATATTGTTTTCATTTGGATTTAACTCGTCCATAAAAGCTCCTTTCCATAAGCAAAAAGAAAGGTCAGAGTACACTGTAATACTACGACTGAGTATTAGCTCTCCGACCCCGCTGTATTTGCCCCTGCCGCCTTCTTCGGAGGAGGCGTGCCTGTGGGCAGTGTAAATTCAAACTCTGTATATTCCCCGGCTTTGCTGCGGACAAGTATCTCGCCGTTATGCAGCTTGATTATCGAGCGCACAATGGACAGTCCCAGTCCCACTCCGGTCTTATCCTTTCCGCGGGATTCGTCCGTCTTATAGAAACGGTCGAATACCTTGGATATCTCATTCTGTTTAAGCCCCTCGCCGCTGTTTCTGATGCGAATGGCGGTAAGGTCTCCCCTGACCTCATAGCCAAAGGTGATAGTACCGCCGTCGTTAACAAACTTAACGGCGTTTTCGGTCAGATTATAGATGACCTGCTGCGTAAGGTCGATATCCGCATTGAGATAGAATCTCTCTGCGTCCAGACCCTCTATCCGGACATGCTTATCGTCGATACGCTTTTCAAACAGTAGCACTGTCTTGAAGATGAGCGCATTCGCTTCAAAGCTTTCGGTCTGCAGCTCCACCTCGCCCGATTCATACTTCGATATATTCAGCATGGAGCGGACAAGTCTTGCAAGACGATCTACCTCCTCGGAGACGATGCGCAGATAATATCTGTGCTGCTGCTTCGGGATAGTACCGTCCAGTATGCCGTCCACGAAGCCGCCTATGGTAGTCATCGGCGTTTTCAGCTCGTGGGATACGTTGGATATGAAGCTCTTTCGGTTTTCCTCTATCTGTTCAAGGGAGGCAGCCATTTCGTTCATCGCATTGGCAAGATAGCCAAGCTCGGAATCGTCGACAGACTTTATCTTCTGTGAGAAATCACCCTCGCCGAAGCGCTGCGCCGCCTGCGTCATATCGCTGATGGGACGGACGATGCGCATTATCGAATAGTACAGCACAGGGTAGAAAAGCCCCAGTATGATAACTGCCGTAATAAGATAGGATAACAGCAGCTGTACCATATATGCCCGCATGCTGTCGGCGCTTTTTCTGCCGAAGATGTAGTAAACGTCACCCTCACAGTTCACCTTATATCCCATGTTGAACCATGCTTCCGCATAAAATCCGTTCATGGTGCTGAACGAATAGGTCCCGCTTTCCTCCACCCACGCCATTGCGGAAGCCGAAACAAGCTTGTCCTTCAGCGGCTGGATATTGTCCGACCAGTATATCAGCCTGCCCGAATTATCGGCAAAGAAAAAGTCGGTACCCGTATGAGCAGACATCGTATTGAAATAGTTCGTGATGACCGCCGCCGTTTCCGAATCGACCGTATCGGAGATCACAGCTGTCTGCGCAAACTCCGCCGCCTCGACAACATCGTTGGTCAGGTCGTTTTTCATATCCCGCTGATAGGTCTCCAGCGACACGAAGATATGGACCGCGCCCACGCAGATAAGCGCGCATGCAAGTATTGAATAACAAAGATAGAAAAATCTTGTGAAAATGCTGTTATGCATCTTCTTCCTCTGCCTCAAACTTATAGCCTACGCCCCATACCGTCTTAAGCGCCCACTTGTCCGAAACGTTCTCCAGCTTTTCGCGGAGACGCTTGATATGAACATCAATGGTACGGGAATCGCCGTAATACTCAAAGCCCCATACCTCGTCCAGGAGCTGGTCTCTGGTATATACTCTGTTGGGATTGGAAGCGAGGTAGAAAAGCAGCTCCAGCTCCTTGGGGGGAGTATCGAGGACCTTGCCGTCCACGCGAAGCTCGTATCTTGTCATATTTACGACCAGCTTGTCGTACTTGACCTCCTTGACTTCGTTATCGGGTGCGGACTGGCTTGCTCTTCTGGAAACAGCCTTAATTCTGGCAATGACTTCCTTGGTATCGAATGGCTTTACCACGTAATCGTCGGCGCCAAGCTCCAGACCTAAGACCTTATCGAAGGTCTCCGACTTTGCGGTGATCATGATTATCGGCACATTGGACTTCTTTCTTATCTCTCTGCAGACCTGCCAGCCGTCAAGACCGGGAAGCATGATATCCAGCAGAACGACATCGGGCTTAAGAGCGTTGAACTTAACGACCGCCTCTTCGCCGTCATGAGATACCATAACGGTATAGCCGTCCTTTTCCAGATAAAGCTTTAAAAGCTCGCAGATGTTGTTATCGTCATCTACTACAAGAACCTTTCCCATTGACATAAAGTTTACCTCCTACATTTCAGCCTGTGCTGTATCTGTATCGGGCGCTTGACCCGAGTGTTTTTATGATTACGGCAACATGAAACAGTTACCCCTATACTCTTATATTATACTGTAATTTTCCAGTGCAAGTATTAATAATTCATGAATAATCATTGTCTTATTTGTAAATTTAATAAAATATCGCTGTAAATTTTAAATTATCGTTTCAAAATGTTCATTTTTACCTATCCGCATATAAAATTTTACATAATGCAGAAAAGCTCACTGCATATCAGCCCGTTCTGACCCTGACGACGCTTCCTCCCACGGGTGTCTTTGTGACCTCGAAGCCTGTGGGGATTATCTCCAGCGACTCCACATGGGAAATAATGCCTATCTTCTTGCCCGCTCCGCAGCTTTGCAGTACCTGCAATATCTGCTCCAGCGCTTCATTATCCAGTGTGCCGAAGCCCTCGTCGATGAACAGCGAATTCACTTCGATTCCTCCCGTTCTGCTCTGCACAGTCTCCGCAATGGCAAGCCCCAGTATCACCGACATGACAAACTTCTCGCCGCCCGACAGCATCCGCACCGAATAATCCGCTCCCGCCGCGTCTATCGAATAGTTGATGACGTTGATATCCAGTCCCAGCTTCTTCGCGCCCGAGCCCTCCATTTGCTTATAAAGCCGATAGTTCGAATCCAGAACGCCCTCCAGCATCACATTGGCACGGGCAAGGACGTTATCCAGCATTATTCCCAGAACATATCTCTCGAAGGACATCTTCGTCCCGTCGCACATCATGTTTGCGAACATTTCAAGCTCTGCGGCGGTCTTTCGTTCCTTTTCGTATTCCTCCCCCGCCTTGTTGTATTCCTCCGAACAGCCCGTCAGACGGCGTATCTCGCCGTTCTCGCAGGCACAGCTTTCGCTGAGCGCATTTATATCCGCTGTGAGCTTGTCCATTTCCTGCCTGATGACTTCGGTGTCGGGGCGCTCCTTTCCTTCAAGCTCCGCAGTAATTGCCGCTGTCTGCTCTGCGGCGTTTTTCAGGTCGTGCTCATAGTCGATACACTGCTTTTTCAGTTCCTCCACCGCTTCTATGCCCTTTTCGTCGGGAGCATACTCCTCCGCCTTACGGGTTATGCCGTTCTCCATGAGCTTCTGCTCCAGCGCTTCATACGCCCTGCGGCGCTCCTCCTCGGCTTTGGACAGCTCCCGCTCAGCCGCTTCAAGCTGCGCTCCTGCGGAGATCGCTTTGTTCTCCGCTTCGGAATTTGCGGCGTTCAGCCTTTCAAGCTCCGTTCCGTATTTAATGAATATCTCACGGCAGCGGGCTATCTCCCTGTTGAGAGTTTCTATGCTGTCAATGCCCTCGGCACGGCTCTGCTTCAATATTTCAAGCTCTTTTCCCGCATTGGCAAGGCGGAGCTTATCGTTATTGTATTTTTCCGCAGCCGCTCTTTCGGAGTCATAGGCTGCCCTCTGCTCACTGCGCAGCCTGTTCAGTACGCTTTCAAGTCCCGAAAGCTCCGCCGCTCTTTTCTTGAGCTCGGCGATATCCGCCGAAACACGGTCAAGCTCCTCCGCAGAATAGCCCCACTCCTTAAGCTTCCCACTTTTCTCGGAGAGCTCCTCCGACAGCCTGTCGATATCCTTTTTGAGTCCGTCCCTGTCCTGCTTCATGCCCGACAGCTTTTCCGCTGCCCGCTCCAGTATCGCTTTTTTCTTTTTCAGCTCCTCTGCGGAAACTGCCGCTTCATTCAGCGCATGGTACGGCTCGGGATGATGCACACTTCCGCAGACGGGACATTTCTCCCCCTCTTTCAGCCCGCGGGCAAGCTCTGCCGCAAGTCCTCCGATGTGGGCTTCAAAGGCGGCTTCGTATTCCTCGTTCAGCTTTTTCATAATGCCGTCCGCTTCGTCGCATTTGCGGCATTTTTCACTGTACTCCGAAAGCTGCTTTTCCAACACTGACTTTTTTTCGGCTATCTCGGCGGAAAGCTCCCGTCCGCTTTCCAGGACTGCTCTTCTCTCGTTGAGCTCCAGAAGCCGCTCGGGGATATTTTCATTCCCTCTGCGCAGCTCTTCCGCTTTTTCCTCGGAAGCGCTCACCTTACTGTCCAGCTCTTTTCTGCGCAGGGTCGCTTCCTCTGCGGTCTTCTTCGACAGCTTGGCTGCTCCGTATGCCGCTCTGTATTCCTTTTCCGAAGCGCTTATTTTTCCGTACAGCTCCGTCTGTCCCACAAGCTCGTCACATCGCTTTTCTGCGGCTTTTGCTTCCGCTTCGCCCGGCATATGCTCTTCCAGCGCTTTCTTTGCGGCGGCGTATCCTTTCTCCGCCCGGGTCCTTACAGCCTGCGCCTTTGCCCGCTCCTCACTGCGGAATTTAAGCTTTTCCTCCGCAGACCTGTACGCATTGTATTCCGACATCGACCTTATCTGCGCTTCGATGAGCTCCAGCTCCGCTTTTTTGTGCGCGAAATCGTCCTCCAGGGCTTTCAGCCCCGCAAGCTCGCTTTTACGGAGGTCAAGCTCTTTAAAGCGTCCCCCGAGAGCGACGGCTTCTTCATACTTATCGGTGATATTTTTCAGCGAGGTCTTCTTTTCGTCAAGGAGCTTCGTATCCTGCGAATACTTCTCTTTGAGGATATCAAGCCTTTCACAGAGGGACTCTATGCTCTCGAAATCGGGCTTATAGTACCTTTCAAGCTCCTTGCGCTTATCCTCGGCGGAGCTTTTCGCTTCCCGCCTGCGCTTATTCAGATTTTCCGTTATCCGCTGTATCTTCTCCGTGCCGAAAAGCTTTCGGAACAGTATCTCCTTTTCCTCCGAGCTTCCCGTCAGGAGCTTTTCTATCTTGCCCTGAGGCAGCACCACTATCTGACAGAACTGCTTGCAGGACATATGCAGGATATCCCGTGCCAGCGCGGTGACCTCCGTTATATTGTCCTTGGAGTTTATCTGCTTCTTTTCGTCGGTGATGTCGAATGCGCAGGCGCTCTGCTGGAGAGTGCCGCTGTCCTCGTCCTCTGCGGCGTTTCTGGGCTTTGTGTACCACTCCTTGCGGCAGAACATATACATTCTCCCCGCCGTTTCAAAGGTGAACTCCACCTCCATTCGGCGGTCTCTGCCGTGGAGACATTTCGACATCATCGAAGTCCGCTCACCCGAGCTTTCTCCGTACAGGGCATAGGTCATGGCGTCCAGTATCATGGACTTTCCCGCTCCCGTACAGCCGTCTATGAGGAATATGCTGTCTACGCTGTCAAAGTCGATGACCGTCTCCTTAAGATAGCTGCCGAAGCCCTTCATCACAAGCTTATGGGGTATCATCGCTTTCACTCTCCTTTATCGCGTCGTTCAGCCACCCGAGCTGCGCTTCGGTCAGCTCTGCGCCGTAGAATTCTCTCACATACTTTGCCGCCAGATCGGGTATGTTCATCTGCGCGATATCCTCGTCGGAGATATCGCTCTTCCGCATCTCGGGGAGCTTTCGTCCCACTCCCGCCACTACCTGCATCGCATTGGGGTACAGCTCACGTATCCGCGCCGCTGTTACGGTGCTGTCGCCGTCGGTCAGCTCTATCCGCACAAGCTCCGTGCCGTCGTATTCCGAAGCCTGCGCGCGGACCTCCTCATAGCTGCCCCGCACTACCCTGAATTTCAGCAGCTCGGGTATGGGTATCGTTTCAAGGGTACGGCTGTCCGTATCGTATATGCTGAAGGTCTTTTCCTGATTTTCCTCGGAGAAGCTGTATTTCAGCGCTGTTCCGCAGTAGCGGACTATGGTGTGTTCATCGGCGCATTTCAGCGTCTGGGGCTTATGGATATGCCCTAAGGCGGCATAGTCAAAGCCGCGGAAAACATCGGCGGAAACGGCGCTCAGCGTTCCTACGGCGGCTATCTCATTTTCGGGGAACATCAGCCCCGCCGAGGTCTCGCTCTTCGAGGGCACCCCTCCTGCGGCAAAGCAGTGTGCCATTATTATATTGCATCTCGTCCTGTCCATCTTCCCGCGGATGATTTCCGTTATCTCCTCATAGGCGGCGGACAGGCTCGCGAGATCCTTCCTGAAATAGCTCTCCGCATGACCCTTTTCAAAAAAGGGCAGCATATATATATCCGCATTGCCCACCGAGACGGGCTCGTCAAAGCCGTCCAGTCTGCCCCTGATATGAAGCCCGCAGGCTTTCAGTATGTCCGAACACACCGACAGCCGCTCCGCGCCGTCATGGTTTCCCGATATGACGCACACGGGTACTCCGCAGTCCACGATAAGCGACCTTGCCAGCTCGTCCCAGAGCACGTTCGCTGCGGCAGTGGACGTGGCGGTGTCATATATGTCCCCCGAGACCAGCACCGCTCCTATATCATTATTTTTCACCGTATCTGCGATAATTTCGGATATGCTTCTCTGAACTGCCGAAATGTCCTTCTTGAACGGACTTTTTCCCAGATGCAGATCCGACAGATGAAGTATTTTCACTTTACAGCCTCCCGAAGCTTGATTTGCTCATATTATATCATTTTTCTGCATAAAAGTCAATGCCGGCGGTCACTATCCATGACCGCCGGCATTTATTCGCCCAACTATATATTGAACTGGCTGTTATACAGCTCATAATAGAAGCCGTGCTGCTTCAATAATTCCTCGTGGTCTCCCTTTTCTATTATGTTGCCGTTCTTCATTACCAGTATTACGTCCGCTTCACGTATCGTCGATAATCTGTGCGCTACTATGAAGCTTGTCCTGCCCTCCATCAGCTTATTGAAGGCGTTCTGTATCTTTATCTCCGTTCTCGTGTCTATCGAGGACGTGGCTTCGTCAAGTATCAGCATCGGCGGTCTGCACAGCATTATCCTTGTGATGCACAAAAGCTGCTTCTGTCCCTGTGACAGATTGCCGCCGTCCTCGCCTATCTCCGTATCAAGTCCCTTCGGCAGCCTTCTTATAAAGCTATAGGAATGAGAAGCCCTCGCTGCTTCGATTATCTCTTCCTCTGTGGCGTTCGGGTCGCCCATGGTGATGTTGTCACGTATCGTGCCCGATCTCAGCCATGTCTCCTGCAGCACCATTCCTATGCCGCTGCGCAGACTGCTTCGTGTCACGTCCCGTATATCATGGCCGTCTACCGAGATGCTGCCCGAATTTACGTCGTAAAAACGCATTATCAGATTGATCAGCGTCGTCTTTCCGCAGCCTGTGGGGCCTACTATCGCTATCCTGCTGCCCGGGCGCACGTCAAGGGTGAAGTCCTCTATCAGCTTCTGCCCCTCAACATAGGAAAATCTTACGTTATCAAAGGTGACGTGTCCCTCGGGGTCGGTCAGCTCATAGGCGTTCTCCTTATCGGGGGTGCGTGGCTCCTCCTCTATCAGGTCGAACAGTCTCGCCGCACAGGCAAGGGCATTCTGCAGCTCCGTTATTACGCCCGATATCTCGTTGAAGGGCTTCGTGTACTGGTTCGCATAGCTTAGAAAGCTCGACAGCATGCCTACCGTGAAGCTGCCCGCATTGCCCGATATCAGCGTGAATGCGCCTGTTACGCCTACTGCGGCATAGATAATATTATTTATGAAGCGGGTCGAGGGATTGGTCAGCGACGAGAAGAATGTTGCCTTCAAGGAGCACTTCTCAAGGCGCTCGTTGATATCCTCGAACTGCGCTTCCGCAGCTTCTACATGGGAGTACGCCTGCACTACCTTTAAATTGCTTATCATCTCGTCCGTGAAGGATGTCTGCTCCGCTCTCGTTTCCGACTGCTCCTTAAACATGGAATATGTCCTGCCTGCGATGAACTTCGCCGTCAGCAATGACAGCGGGGTCAGTATTATCACAAGCAGTGCTATCTTTACGTTTATTGTAAGCATGAATATCAGCGTGCCGATTATCGTTACTATTCCCGTGAACAGCTGGGTGAAGCCTAAAAGCAGTCCGTCCGCTACCTGGTCGGCATCCGCTATCACACGGTTCACTATCCCGCCTGCGGGGTGGGAGTCCAGATATTTAAGCGGAAGTATCTCTATCCGCGCAAATGCGTCGCTGCGCAGGTCACGCACTACGTTGTAGGTTATCCTGTTGTTTATCGCGGTCATTATCCACTGGGCTAATGCCGATATTGCCGCTATCACGCCTATCTGCACAAGGAAGGTCAGCGCTGTTTTCAGATCCACATTCCCCGGTCCGATAATGCAGTCTATCGCCTTTCCAGCAAGTATCGGTATATACAGCGCAAGCACCGAATATACCGCCGCAAGCAGTATTGATATGACAAGCAAGGGCGTGTACCGCTTTACTCTTCCGAGTATCTTTTTCATCGTTCCCGACTTTACTGCCATATCAGCCCACCTCCTTCTTGAACTGGGAGGAGTATATCTCATTATATACCTCGGAGGTCTTTAACAGCTCTTCGTGGGTGCCCATGGCGGATATCCTGCCGTCCTCCAGGACGATTATCTTATCTGCGTTCATTACCGAGGCTGTTCGCTGGGATACTATGAACACCGTCGGCGAATAGTCAAGCTCCGATATGGACTTGCGCAGCTTTGCGTCGGTGGCATAGTCCAATGCAGAGGCGCTGTCGTCGAGTATCAGTATCTCGGGGCGGCGCACTATCGCTCTTGCTATGGTAAGGCGCTGGCGCTGTCCTCCCGACAGGTTCCTGCCGCCCTGCTCTATCATATGGTCAAGCCCGCCCTTTTTGCCGTTTACTACGTCTGCTGCCTGCGCCGTTGTCACTGCTGCCATTATCTCGCTGTCCGAGGCGGTCTCATTGCCCCACTTTATATTTTCACGTATCGTCCCTCTGAACAGCACCGCCTTTTGCAGTACGATACCAATCTTTCTGCGCAGCTCGTCCTTCGGGTACTCCTTTACGTTTATCCCGTTGACATATACCGAGCCCGTGGAAACATCGTACAGACGCGGTATCAGGTTCACAAGCGTTGATTGTCCCGAGCCTGTGGAGCCTATCACTCCTACCGTTTCTCCGCGCTTTACCGTGAAGGATATTCCCGTCAGGGCTTCCTCCGGGGCGTTTTTATAGGTCATACCTACATTCTCAAAGCGCACCGCTTCATCTGCGCTCTCTGTCAGGCTCTTATCAAGCGTATCGGGGTATTCTATGCCAGGCTTCATGCCGAACACCGAGTTTATGCGCGTCCAGCAAGCCGCTGCCTTTGTCATCGTGATTATCAGACTTGCAAGCTTTATGAGCTCTACAAGTATCTGCGACATATAGTTATATAATGCTACTACCTCGCCCTGGGTCACCATGCCTGCGTCTGTCTGCTGTCCTCCTATATAGATGAGCACCGCCGCAGCAAGGTTTATCAGCACATATGTGACCGGGTTCATCAGCGCCGATATCTTGCCTGCAAACTTCTGGATCGCTACAAGCGCTTCGTTTTCCTCGTCAAATGCCTGCTTTTCCGCTTCTTCCTTGCCGAATGCACGTATCACACGCACTCCCGTCAGGTTCTCCCGCGTGCGCAGCATTACCTTGTCAAGCTTCTGCTGCACCTTTTTATACAGCGGTATCGAGCCTATCATTATCCCGAATACTACCGCCGCAAGCAGCGGTATCGCCACAACAAACACAAGCGCTGCTTTTACGTCTATCGTGAACGCCATTATCATCGCACCGAATACTATGAACGGCGAACGCAAAAGCAGGCGCAGTCCGAGATTTACCGCGCTTTGCAGCTGGTTCATGTCGCTGGTCATTCTCGTTATCAGCGAGGACGTGCCAAGCTCGTCTATCTCCGAAAAGGACAGCGTATTGATATGTCCGAAAAGCGACTGCTTCAGCTTCTTCGCAAAGCCTGCGGACGCTTTCGCTGCGAAATACTGCGCCGTTATCGAGCAGGCAAAGCCTACCGCCGCCAGCAGCAGCAATACTCCGCACATCTTCATGATATACGCGCTGTCCGAATTTTTGATGCCTACGTCGATCATCTGCGCTACCACTACGGGTACCATCAGGTCGAACGCCGCTTCAAGCAGCTTGAAAAGCGGTCCCAGTATGCTTTCCTTTTTATAGCTGCTCAGGTATGAGAATAACTTTTTCACGGGGTCGTCGTTTCCTTTCCGAGGTTTGATTTGGCGGTCTCCGCCGTTATACTTTATTTATTGTACACTACTGTCTTTCTATTGTCAATATTTATATTAGACAACTCATGTTAAATTTATGCGAAGCTTTTTATATCCGTTTTGGGAGCTGCCCGCTGCGCTTTTGTTTAATTTGCTGTTTGTGCACTGTGCACAATAATCACTTGCTTTCTTTTCGGAATTTTTGTCGAACAAATTTTCTTAAAACGCTTGACAAATCGGAACTTTTATGCTATAATATAGACAATGCAAGGGAACGCAGATATTTTTATGGATATAATTTGCATTATGCAATCAATTAATTGCTATGGTATCGACTGTGCTTTTTTCCTGGCGGGGCGGCATCACGGGCGATTTTTTATCCGTATTATTTGCATTATGCAATTTAATGACCACTATCCTTTGCAAAAGACTATCCTATTCTGAAAGGAGTGCTTACTATGTCCTACTTTTCTCCTACCCGAAGTACATACCTTTTCCCCGGCTACAACGCCTGCGAACCGTCCGATCATTCCTGCGGCACCGTCTACTGCGAGGTATGCGATACTCCCCTCCCCGCACAGGACGCCGCTCCCGACGGTCTCTGCTTTGACTGCTACGCTGACCGCCTTATCGACGAGGTCTGCGACAGGGACGTCAGGGACTATCTCTCCCGTAACCGCGGCGATTTTATCGACTTCCTCAGAGGTGCAGTATGACCGCAAAATATCTTATCTCCGAGCTGCGCACTATGGCTATGGCCGATATCTCCGATTACGTGGATATCATCGACGGGAATGCCGTCGTGAAGGATCTTAAGTCTATCCCGCCGAGAAAAAGACGGGCGGTGGCTTCCCTTAAAAACGGCGCGGGTAACAAGGGTGCGGAAATAAAGCTCTACGACCGCACCAAGGCTATCGAACTGCTGGCACGGTTCCTCGGCATTCTCGACGGCTCCGCAGATTCCGAGGAGCATACTCTCGGCAAGCTGGACGAGGTCATCGAGCTTATCCGCAGCGAAATTTCCGACGGCGGGGGGGATTGATATCTTTACCGAAAAACAGCAGCGTGTCCTCCGCGAGACCTCCGAAAAGCCTCACAGGTACAACATCTGCGTGGGCGCTGTCCGCAGCGGCAAGACCTACCTCGACTACTTCCGCATTCCTATCCGACTGCGGGCTCTGGGAAAGAACGAAAATGCCGTATTCATCGGCAACACCGTTAAGTCCGTGGAACGGAACATTATCTCACCGATGAGGGATATATGGGGAACAGGTCTCGTGGGAAGAGTCCGCGGCGGTATGGTCGAAATGTTCGGCAGGCAGTGCATTCTTATTGGCGCGGACAGGTGCGACGGCGCCGAAAAAATTCAGGGCATGAGCATCGGATACGCTTACGGCGATGAGATAACTACCTGGAACGAGGACGTTTTCCGCATGATACAGTCCCGTCTGGACAAGTCCGATTCTGTATTCGACGGAAGCTGCAATCCCGGCGCTCCCAATCACTGGTTCAAGGTCTTCCTCGACAGCGGCGCCGATATCCATCTTACCGAGTTCTGTCTCGACGACAACCCTACTCTTCCCGACAGCTTCGTTAAACAGCTAAAAGCCGAATATGCGGGGACTGTCTACTACGACAGGTTCATTCTCGGGAAATGGCGCTCCTGCGACGGCGTTATCTACCGCGCTTTCGCCGACAAGCCCGACGATTTTATCATTCACGGCATCGACCCCAAGGAGATCATCATGGCAGACGTGGGCGTGGACTTCGGCGGAAACGGCTCCGCTCATGCGTTCAATCTTACGGGATATACCGCGGGGTACAGGAAAATTATCACCCTCGACGAGTATTACTGCAAAAAGATAATCTCGCCTGCACAGCTGGAAAATGATTTTGTGGAGTTCATCTCGCGGTGCAGGAGGAAATATCCCCGCCTTTACGACGTTTACTGCGACAGCGCTGAACAGGTACTTATCCGCGGACTGAAAAATGCTGCGGACAGGGCGGGACTGCGGGTGGCTGTTCACAATGCCGCCAAAAAGAACATCGCAGACAGGATAGCCTTCTATACCGCCATAATGGCGCAGGGACGCTATTTTATCATGGACGGCTGCTCTCACACCATTGACGCTTTTATGGCTGCGGAGTACGACAGCAGCGGCGGCAGAAAGGACGACGGTACCTCTAACATCGACAGTCTCGACGCGCAGGAGTATTCTACCGAGCACCGCATGAACGACATCTTAGACAGTTAGTGAATAGTGGAATAGGGAGCGGTTAGTTCAATCGCTAAACACTTAGCTCTGAACACTATTTGCTGACAACTGTTCACTGACAACTATCCACTAACAACTATTCACTATTTGCTATTCGCTAATTACTACAAAGGAGTGATCTATTATCAGTTCGGGTATTATTTATGAGGCTTCCCGGGCTTTTCCCGAGGAGCATATCTCCGACATTCAGTGGTATTACGACAGGATAATCACCGAGTGCAGGGAGATCTACGGGGGCGATCCCCCTTGGAAACGAGTCAAAAAATCGGGGCTCTATTCCCGCGGCGAACGTGACCTTGCTCTCGTTAACGCCGCTAAGGTGCTCTGCGATACGCTTTCAGATATGACCTTCGGTCAGCAGGTCGATATCATCATCAATGATGACAAAAAGCAGAGATTCGTTGACAGGGTACTCCAGGACAACGCCTTCTGGGACAGAATGCCCCAGATATTCAGCCTCGGATACGCTCTCGGCGGCGCTCTTGTTAAGGTGTTCGTCAGCGGCGGCTCCGTTAAGCTGGATTATTCCTCCGCCGAGGACTTTATCCCCCTCGGCTGGAACAGCAGACGCATAGACGAGGGTATCTTCCGCAGCAGGTTCTGCCAAAGCGGCATGTACTACACCCTCTTCGAAAAACACGGGCATGACCTCGGTGGGAATCCCAAAATAAGCTGTAAGCTGTTCCGTTCTCCCAATTCCTCCGATATGGGTACGGAAATTCCTCTCGGCTCTCTCTTCCCTGAAATGCAGCCTGTGATATCCTATCCCTTCGGACGGAAGATGTTCTCCTATTTCCACCCCGCTGCTTCCAACAACATTATCACCGACAGCGGTATGGGGCTTTCCGTTTTCTACAGCTGCCGCGATACCCTTAAGGCTCTCGACATCGCCTTCGACAGCCTGATGAGGGAGTTTATCCTCGGCAGGAAGAGGATAATCGTGCCGTCCTCCTGCATTCGCACCGTAGTTGACCCCGAATCGGGCGAGGTCAGACGCTACTTCGACGCCGACGATGAGGTATATCAGGCTCTGCGCTGCGAGGACGAAAAGGATCTTAAGATCATCGACAACACCGCCGAGCTTCGTGTGGACGAGCATGTCAGCGCTATCAATGCTCTGCTCAACATTCTTTGCTTCCAGACGGGACTTTCCTCGGGCACGCTTAGCTTCGGCTCCGCTTCCGGAGTCCGCACCGCTGCCGAGATAGAAAGCCAGGAGAACCGCACCTCACGCACCGTTAACTCCAACCGCAACATCGCTGCCGAGTTTATTGAGGATATCGTCCGCAGCATACTCAATGCGGGCGCTTACATCGGCGAGCTGGACGACTCCGAGACCGACATCAGGGTAAGCTTCTCAAAGGAGCTTGACATCAGCATCGACAGCAGGATAGACAGGAATATCAGACTTATGGATCACGGTATCATCGACACTCAAAAGGCAAGGGAAAATCTTGCCGATACCGTCGATGTGTGAATCCGCGAAAGGAGGTGTAACGCATGGAGGAAAGTGAGATCATTGTCACGGATACCGCAGAGTCCGCTCCCGACGATATCCCCGCGGAGAAGAACGCTCCCGTGCCCGCAGAGCCCGACTTCTCCGAGGAGAACAGACGGCTTAAGCTTGAGCTTGAATGCGCCGAGCTGGGCGTCCGCAAGGAGTGCCGCGGCGACGTTATCCGTCTCGCAGAGGACAGCAGCATTTCCGAGGTCCTTCGGAAATATCCCGTTTTCATCGGCGCACGAAATGTCCCCGATACGGGGGTCGTCGTCAGAAATGAACCGCCTAATGAGGATATCTCTCTTCGTAAGGCGTTCGGACTTTTATGATATGACAGAATTCAATAATTTTATCATGTAAAAAAAATTTTGGAGGTATTTATTTATGAATAACATCACACTTGCTAAGAAGTATTCCGCTCTCCTCGATGAGGTATACAAGAAGGCTGCCGTTACGTCTATCCTCGAAAGCGATCCCACTCTCGCAAGAGAAGGCGCCAACGCCAACGAGATAGTTATCCCCAAGCTGGATATGGACGGTCTCGCGGATTACAGCAGAACGGGCGGCTACGTTGAGGGCGACGTCTCCCTTACCTGGGAGACCGCTGCCTACAACTACGAGAGAGGCAGAATGTTCTCCGTGGACAACATGGACAATGCCGAGACCCAGAACTCCGCTTTCGGCAGACTGGCGGGAGAATTCCTCCGCACTAAGGTCGCTCCCGAGATAGACGCTTTCCGCTTCGCTCAGTATGCTTCCGCTGAGGGTATCGGCTCCGCTGAGGGCGCACTTTCCTCCGGCGAGGCTGCCGTTGCCGCTATCCGCGCCGCTGTTTCCGCTATGGATGAAGCGGAGGTGCCCTCCGACGGAAGAGTCCTCTTCATTACTCCTACTCTTAAGGGCCTTATCGAGGACATGGATACCACTAAGTCAAGAGCTGTTTTCGCTGACTTTGAAATGGTCATCACCGTGCCTCAGTCCAGATTCTACACTAAGGTCACCCTCCTCGACGGTACCTCCGTGGACGAAAAGGCGGGCGGCTACGTTAAGGCTGACAACGGCTCCGATATCAACTTTATGATCGTTCACAGGGGCGCTGTGCTTCAGTTTACAAAGAACGTCGTTCCTAAGATAATCTCTCCCGATGTTAACCCCGACGCCGATTCCTGGAAGTACGGCTACAGAAGCTACGGTCTCTGCGGCGTTTTCGACAACAAGGCACAGGGCGTATACGTTCACTATGCTCCTGCACAGAGCAACGGCTGATAAATATAGTATGTACCCGACAGCCGTGTCTCTTTTATCGGCTGTCGGCGAAAAGGAGGTGACGTCCTCGTGGGTGAGGACAATATTTACAGAAACAGGGCAGCACTGCTTTTTCAGGCTGTATACGGTGCTCCGCCTTCGGAAGACTCTTCCGCTTATCCCTTCTACTTACAGGCTCTCGATATACAGTCTGAATTTCTGGAAAAACAGAACACGTCATCGGGGCTCAAAAGGCTTTCTCTCGGCGATTATTCCGAGGAGTACACACAGTCGGAGGCTTCCTCCGATGAGCTTATCGCTCCCGCTGCACAGGCTCTGCTGGCGGCGGTATATCCCCGATCGGAGGTGACCGTCGTTTCATGAGCTTCTTTCATCTCAAAAGCGGTACACTTACTACCTTCTACTACGGCGGCGAGACCGAAGCCTCGGAGCTGGACGGCATCTTTCCCTGCGTTAAGCGCAGATACGACGGCGAGGACTACTCCGATTCCGACGGTATGCTCTACGTTTTCGGCAATGATATCTCCGACAGATTCGCTCTCGACGGCGATACCCTCGGCGGCAGGACCGTCCGCAAACAGGAGATATCTGTGGACGGATATTCCTACGTTGTCGGTAAGCTTCGCCCTATATTCAGCGGCGGTCGGCTTCATCACATGGAAATTGGGGTGATATGATTGGACGGCTTTTCTATCCTTGACAGGCTCGCCGATATTACAGGCGGGAATGTCCTTCACGGCGGCAATATTACCGTTAAGCTGCTCTCCGAGGAGACGGTCAGAAAATATTTCGACGGAAAGTCTCTCCGCAAAGCCGTATTCTCTTTATCCGTTTACGGGAAGGATCAGGAGGACGTCCTCGGAAGGGCTGCTGCCGCTGTCAGTGCCGCTTCCGGGATAAGCGGTATCTTCGCTTTTAAAATATGCGGCGCACAGGGAGATTACACCGACCGCGGGAATTACCTTTACACAGTGAAAATTTCATGCAGATATTTCTATGACGGAGGTGAAGGCTTATGACCGTTTCCGAATTTATGAACTCTAATCCCGCAAACAGCTCCGCTGCTCCCGACGGGGGGCATGTCCTCGGGTTGGATATCCTCGGCAGCGGCTCCCCCGAAAGCTATCTCGTCTTTGCGGCGGGGGCTGCGGAAATCAAGGCGGAGATCCTCTCCGAGATAGGAAAGAAAAAATACGTCGTAAGCGGGGCGGAATGTCACAGAAAATCTGCGGTGCGCAAATTCACCGTGCTTATGGACAGAGTTATCGGCGACGCTTTACAGGACGCGCTGCTGTCCTGCGATATACTGTTCGGCTGCGAACAGCAGTGCGTTTTCGATTACGTTTACTTCTCCGCCGATTCGGGGTCAGGCGAAAAGGGGCGCGTCACCGTCAGCGTGACTGTTGATTCGGACGGCGCTCCCGACGACGTTTCCGCTGTTTCCGCAGAGCTTTTCGGCTTCGGCGGCGCACCCGAAGCATTTTCTTACACGGAGGTATCAACACTATGAACAGATACGGCGACATTATCTTTACCGGGCTGTCCGACTGCATTACCGTCGGCGGCAGAGACTATCCTATACGCTCCGATCACCGCAGCGTGCTTATCCTGCTGGGCTGCATCGAGACGGGCGCGGATATTTCCGATATGACCGAGTATTTCTTCATCGGGGACGTTCCCGAAAACGGAGAGGCGCTTATGCTGGACTTCATCGGCAGGGAGTATATCCCCGCTAAGGGGAACGCTTTCTCCTTTTACGGCGACTTCGGACTTATCTTCGGGGCGTTCATGGAATGCTACGGCATCAACCTTTTCAGGGACGAGCTTCACTGGCATGAGTTTACTGCGCTGTTTATGTCCCTTAGCTCCGACTGCGCTTTCTCTAAGCTTATCAAGTGCCGCTGCGGCGACTTCCCCGACGGCAGACAGAAGCTCCGCGCAAGGCGGATAGTCCGCAAATACAACAACTCCACAGGAGGGATCGCTACATGAACTACACCATGAACGGCGTGCCCGCTGCTGCCGAAATGGACACGCTCCTTTTCTCCGCACGGCAGACGGACTCGTCCGCACGCGAAAACATTATCCGTCTCAACATCGACGCTGCCGTTAAGTCCATCGACGGCGACGTTATCGCAAGACTGGTACAGGACGGCTTCTCCGAGATCGCCGTCACTACGGGAGGTAAGGTCTATGAATACTGATACGCTTCTTATCATAAACGGCTCCGACTTCTCCGACGTGGTCGAGGAAAACAGCCTGAGGATAAAATATACTCCCGTTTACGACGAACAGTCCGTCTTTACCGCTATGAACGGCTCCGTCAACAAGACTCTGCTGGGCTTCAGAGCCGATATTTCCGCAGAGTTTTCCGGGCTCTCCGAGACCCGAGCCGCTGCCCTTTCTGCTCTGCTGTCTGCGGAAAAGTATTCCGCTTCCTTCGCTTTTCCCGATGAACGGTCTGCCGATTTCCGAACTATTTCTCTGGCTATGGAGCCCGAACGCTTCGCCGGGGACGAGGGCTACTGGTCCGCTTTTCTTGCCATGCAGTCCGATATCATCCCCGCCGACGGCCTTTAGCTATGACAGGTTTACCGTTAAGATAGGCGGCACAGAGTTTTCCTGCTCCGATATCGGGTACATCAAGCTTACCCGCGAGGTGTCGGGTCTGCCCGTTAAGGGTATCATCACCGCTAAGCTGAACATCAGGCTCCGCACGGATACGGCTTTTGCTCCCGGGACGGAGATACATATCACCGATGCTCTCAACAACACCGTGCTCCCCGTTTTCTACATCAGCAAGCCCGACTACGGCGGTGGTATCGCCGATATCACCGCCTACGACAACTGCCGCGCTCGTGATCTTATCTTCGATACCGACAGCCTTTACTTCTCCGAGGACAAGGACTATTCCGTTTACGACGTGGTCACCGCCTCCGCTGCACAGTGCGGCTTTGCGGGAGCAATCTTCGGCGATATGCACGTTTCGTCCGTTCCCTACAAGTACCTTAAGGGCAGGACCTGCCGCAGTATCCTTAATATACTGTCCGAGGCGGGCTGCGGCGTGTGGTTCTGCAACAATGACGATCAGCTCGAATTCCGCAGGTTCGGCGAGGTCACCGAATATTTCAGCATCGGCGAGGGCAGCTGCGGAGAATTCCGCATCGGCGCTGTCAAGGGTCCTGTTACCGCTGTTCAGGTATCTAATCCCGTGACCGACGAAAATTATCAGCTGGGGTACTTCGGAAGCTTTATCAACAAGCTCAAGATCAGCGGAAGGCTTATCGACGATGCCGCCGCACAGGGGATATTATCCGATATTAACGGGGCGGAACACAGGGCTTTTTCCTGCAGAAATGTTTTTACCGATACTATCCCCGACGCCTTCTGCGGCTTCGTTTTAGGCAATGTCTGCTATCGGGCGGCTTCTATCGTTACCTATTTCTCACCTGTGGGCTATTTCAGCTCCGTCAAGGCTCCCGTTATCGACGAGGACAGGTTCGATTACGTGGGTACTCTCGATTACTCCCTCCAGGACAGGATAATGCAGGAGAGGAAATACGGCTGCTCCGTTATGAGCCTTTCCGGGCTCAGGTTTTTCGACGAGGATACAAGCTACGGCTTCTCCGCCCAAAACGGCGGGCTGACCTCCTATGAGGGCGTGATGTCCTCATCCAAGGAGGCGTCCTCCGTTGCGGTGGACAAGTCCTCGGGGACAGTGACAGTCAATTTTGCCGACGGTCACGTCTACAAATACTCGGCGAATGTCACGGAAACTTCAAGCGGCTATAACATCACAAGCGAAACGGAGGAATGGACCTGATGAAAATGATATCAAACGATCTGCGTTCCTCCTGCCGCGCGATGCTTCTGGGGGCTTATCAGGAGGGCGGCGGCGGCACTTACCGCAACGCGGTTTTCCACGACATCGTTGACAACTCCGATACACTGCTGACCGTCCCTGTGGACGATCACTACAGGATCACCGTCAATTTCTGGGTAACCGACAGGACGGACGTTTACGGGTCTTATATGAACACGTTTTTCGGCATGATATTCGAAAACGAAAACGAAGGATACGGCACAAGGGTCAACTGGTTAAGTAAAAAGGCTTATATTGTTTTTATCATATGGAAAGACAATAATGCCGTTTTCGCAAAGGTCGACGGTCAAACATCGCTTTACAATGATGAGTACAATCTTGCGGAGGTACGCGAAAGCAATGACACACCGAGACCTTATACGTTTTACGCTTATCCGAGCCGCATTAACAGTTACGTTAAAGGCAGCGCTGTGCTTGCTAATGCGGTCAGCGGCTTTGAATGGGAATTCAGCGGCGATGACGGACAGAAATGGTTCGACGACCAGTACAATGGACTGTATTTATTAAACAGCAGCGGAAACACTGTGGGTCTGTCGGTAAATTATACTGTCAAAACTGTTAGCTACAGCTGCGAATACCCTAAATGCGAATGGACTGACCCCGATACGGGTACGACATCCACAATTGACGATAAGACTGCTGTGCCGACTGTTAAGGTCACTAATGCAAGCACAGCTGTAAAGAATATGTCATCGGGAAGTGAACTGCATTTTTGTCCGAACAGCTACGGCACTTTTTCCGATCACATGTCTTCCACTGAGCTTTTATACGCGTACAATAAATTTATTGAAGCCGTCTGCGCCGCAAACGGCTTCAGATCTCACATTCCGCAGCTTTTTCTGCCTGAAACGGAGGAATAACTATGATAAAAACTATCACACTCGACGGGCTGACTTCCGTCACCGTCAAAGAATCGCCGTTTGATATGGCGCGGTTCTGCTGGATATATAATCACTCGGAGGGCGATGTGTTCGCGTCCTGCGTAAACGCGGACTGCACCGAAAATGCAGACGATGTTCTGCGCGTTCCTGCGGGCGAACCCCGAATGCTCGATACCGAGAGCTTCGAGACACTCTATCTTAACGGCTCGGGTACTGTAGAAATTATTACGTCCGCTTTTGCTGTCTGCCCTTTTAAGCGGGCTTCGAAAGGGGGTGATAATACCGAATACGGCGAAAATATTTTTAATTTCAATGCGTTTAGAACGAAACTGTCTGCATTGTCACAGCCTGTTGCGAATGGAAATATAACATGGCTGGATAATGGGTTTACATTAACTGCGTCATCTGCCGACTGTTACACCTGGTTTGGCGAGGGGACAGCACCGTATTTTGAGGTGGAAAAAAATACGGCATATGAGATATCATGCGATGTAAGCGGAGACACGGGGCATATTTATATATTTTTTGATTATCCGCCTGTGGGAGAGCCGTTTATATACTACAAAAATACTAATACAAAATTCACGTTCACGACACTGAGCAGCACACAGAAAATCACGCTAAGGTTTGGTGTACAGGGAATGGGAAACAGCTGCACATATTCCAACATCAAAATCAGGAAGATACTGTAAGGAGGTTTTAAAATGAGCGACTTTAACGGAAAACTGGCGGCGGTATGCGCTGCTGTGGGCGCGGTGGGCGGTGTTATCGCACGGTCACTCGGCGGGTGGGACAATGCGGTCGTTACGCTTATCATCTTCATGGTTATCGACTACGCTATGGGGATAATCGTGGCAGCGGTGTTCAAGAACTCGGAAAAATCCGAAAACGGCGGATTATCTTCGCGGGTGTGCTGGATAGGACTTGCCCGCAAGGTGATGACATTGCTGTTCGTTATAATTGCCAATCGGCTTGATGTTCTGATAGGCACGGACTACATACGTACGGGAGTTATTATTTCATTTTGCGCGTCTGAATTGATTTCGATATGCGAAAATGCGGGGCTTATGGGCGTGCCGCTGCC
>JALEMR010000025.1 GCA_022768245.1 Oscillospiraceae bacterium | reverse complement strand
AGCTCATGGTTATTCAGCAGTGTTTAAGTAGACCTCTGCCTGTGTGTCGGAAAATTCGGAGGATGTCCACTCGTTTTCTGTGCAGATAAAGTAAACGTACTGTCCTGCCTTAAGGTCTGCGGTAAACTCGGTCACTCCGTCTGGAGTGTAGTTGGAGTACAGATACCGCATGCCATCGGTGAACTCCTCGTCGAGAATGTAGATATTCCACGGAGTATCGTCGTTTCCGCTGTGTTTGAAGGTGTAGCTTCCGTCCTTTTCAACGTTGAAGCAGTAGGTCTTCATGTTGTTGTCGTAGACGGCAAGGGGAGCGTCTTCGTCGGCAGGCGTATCGTACTCGGAAGTATCTGCTTCGGCAGAGGCTTCGGTCTGCGTCTCGGTGACAGTCTCCTCCGCAGCTGTGGTCTCGTCCGATGTATTTTCGGAAACAGCTTCGGAAACGGCTTCATTTATTACAGAAGTATCCGCATTGGCAGCGGTCTGAACGTCAGGCTCCTGTTCTCCGCAGGCGGTAAGAGCCATTGCGGCAAGAATAGCAGCGGTGACACGGATTTTTTTCATATTAATGCGTCCTCCTTGATCTTGGGCAACACCGCACATGCTTTGTGCGGTGTTGCCCTTGTTGTTCTTAAACTATTATACCATTGCGCATATAGTTTGTCAATCGAAAAATAGTGACAAAAAGATGATTCTTTGGAAAAAGTCCACGATTTTTGTTTACATAAAATTAATATCAAATCATAATTCTGACATGAAATAGGAAGGCAGATATTATATAATAAATGAAAACGTATACATGAAAGGCGGACCAAGCTATGAAGTATAAAAATCCGATAATATCGGGCTGTTATCCCGACCCCTCCGTATGCTGCGCCGAGGGGAAATATTACATGGTATGCAGCTCGTTCCAGTATTTCCCGGGAGTGCCGCTGTTTGAGAGCGATGACCTCGTGAACTGGCAGCAGATAGGCTATGTGCTCACCCGTCACAGTCAGGTCATGCTGGATAAGGTGGGCAGCTCGGGCGGAGTATTCGCTCCCACCATAAGATATAATAACGGCAAATTCTACATGGTCACCACCAACGACACCACTCACACGAATTTCTACGTATATACCGATGATATCTACGGTGAGTGGTCGGAGCCCGTGACTGTCGACCAGGGCGGTATCGACCCGTCGCTGCTTTTCGACGGAGAGCATACCTATTTCATCAGCAACGGCGAGGACGAAAACGGAGAAAACGGCGTAACTCAGTGCGAGATTGACATAGCAAGCGGAAAGAAGCTGTCCCCCTCGAAGAATATCTGGAAGGGCTCGGGCGGACGATATCTTGAAAGTCCTCATATGTATAAAATAAACGGGGAATACTATCTAATGGCAGCAGAGGGCGGCACGGAATACGGTCATATGATAACCTATGCCCGCGGCAGCTCGGTCTGGGGACCCTTTGAGAGTTATCCGAAGAACCCCGTGCTGACCAACCGCAATAAGGCGCCCTACATAATCCAGGGAATAGGTCACGGAGATCTTGTCACCGACAAAAACGGGGACAGCTTCATCTTAAGTCTGGGTTTCCGTCAGATAGGCATATGGCAGCCCTATCACAATCTGGGCAGAGAGGTTTTCCTGACGCCCGTACATTTCGACGAAAGCGGCTGGTTCACCGCAGGAAAGGACGGCACCACCGATGAGGAATACGAGATAAAGGGCGATTTTACGCAGGATATCCTCGGCGAATTTACATTCATGAATACCGACCCTGCTATCGAATGGAGCTATTTAAGAAAGCATCACCCCGAAAACTATACGCTGACAGATGAAAAATATATTCTCAGCGGAACGGATATCACCCTTGATGAAGTGGATTCTCCGACGTTCATCGCCCTTCGTCAGAGAGAATTCCGATTTGAGCTGTCCGCCGATGTGACCGTTGACGGCGGCGAGGGCGGCATCACCGTCTACATGTGCGAGAACGAGCATTACGATATCGCCGTAAGAAAAACGGACAGCGGCTATGAAGCAGTGCTGAAGCTGAATATCGGCGGCATAAAGCATGTTCAGACAACGCTTCACCTTGAAGAGGGAAGGGCAAGGCTTATCGTCAGGGGAGACAATTACACATATAACTTCTTCGCTGTGATAAACGGCAGCGAAGAAATCTTAGGAAGCGGACAGACAAAGTATCTGTCTGCGGAGGTCTCCAGTCCCTTTACGGGAGTAATGCTGGGACTGTACGCAGTTGGGGATAAGAATACTGTTGAGTTTACCGATTTCAGCTGCAAGTATAATATTGAATGATAATGCAAATAATTCAAGACCGATTCATTATAATGACTCGGTCTTGTTTTGTACTTACTGTTCGATTTGTTTTCCCAGGAACTGCGCCGCCGCCTGGATGAGGTTCTTCTGCACCTCATTGGCTACAGCGTCGTTGTTGGGAGCGAGGAATGCCACTGCGCCTGTAACGTCGCCCTCGGATAAAATGGGAGTGCAGGCGATAGCGGGACGGTCGATGCCCTCAACGGGGAAAACCTTTGTATCGTTGTGGCTGGTGTAGATATAATTCTTGCGGTGTTCGAGGAATTCCTCAAGTCCCTGAGAGACTCTGCGCTCGTTGAATTCCTTTTTCTGAACGCCTGCCACTGCGACAACATGGTCTCTGTCAAAGACCACGGTAGGACAGTTTGCCAGCTTAGTCATGACCTCAGCCACCTGTGAAGCGGACTGTGACATTTCGTTTATCGCGGAATATTTCTTGAAGATGACCTCACCGTCGGAGCTTGTATAGATCTCAAGAGGGTCGCCCTCGCGTATCCTCATAGTACGGCGTATCTCCTTTGGTATGACAACTCTGCCCAGATCGTCTATCCTTCTGACAATTCCGGTTGCTTTCATATTATATACCTTCCTTTCAATATACGTTATCCGAAAGCTTATAATGACGGATCATAATATTGTTTCATTTTTCCGAAATAGAAGATAAGAACAGCACGGTATTGAGTTACAGCGGGCTGTTTTCTTTTCGTGATGTTAGTTTTTGCAGAAGAGGCATTAATATACATAAAAGAAATCTATTATTTTGTCGGAATATGCAGGTAATTTTATGAAAAGCTATTGATTTATAGGGACAGATATGCTAAAATTAAAATGACCGTTTTTCATTTTGCTGAAAGGAAGAGCATATGGAAATATTCTACAAATTTGTGATAATTGCATTTATATTTGCTTCGGGCTGTATCATCGGCTGGGGGATAGAGGTGATATTCCGCCGGTTTTCGCCTGCCAATAAGGAGCGGGTGTGGATAAATCCGGGCTTTCTCACAGGACCCTATCTTCCGCTGTACGGCTGCGGACTTACGGTATTATATTTATTGGCAAGCGCCGAGCAGTATATACATATAGAAAATGCAGCCGTAAGAAAGACTGTGCTTATAATAGTGATGTCGGCAGCCATGACGCTTATCGAGCTTATCGCAGGAGAGATATTCATCGTCCGCATGAGGATAAAGCTGTGGGATTATTCTGACATGCGGGGGAATTACAAAGGGATAATCTGTCCGCTGTTTTCGTTTTTCTGGGCACTTTTGGGCGCGGCGTATTATTTTCTCATCCATCCGCATATACTTTCGGCGCTGGAGTGGTTCTCGCACAATCTGCTGTTTTCGTTCTGTATCGGATTTTTCTACGGCATATTCATCATCGACCTGTGCTACTCCTTCAATGTAGTGGGGAAGATAAAGAAATTCGCAGCGGAAAAGGAAACGGTCATCAAGTACGAGGAATTCAAGAAGCATATCCGCCGCAGCGCCAAGGAGCGCAGGGAGAAGTACAGCTTCATGCTTGCCCTTGCGTCGCAGACTCCCTTGTCCGAGCATCTGAAAAGCTATTTTGAGAAGCTTTCGGAGGACGAGCGCTTTGCGAAGCTGAATGAAATGGGTGAAAGGGTAAAGGAAAAAATCGAAGAAAAAAAGAATGAGAGAAAGTGAGGACAGCATAAAATGAACAGGATAATAAAATGGTGCCGCGGACAGCCTGTGCTGATAATAGCCTTTCTTGCGGCAGTTGTCACGGTGTTTATCGTGCCCCCCGACAGGGAATATCTGACCTACTGCAATACATCGGTGCTGATACTGCTTTTTTGTCTTATGCTGGCGGTGGCAGGACTGCGGAGCGTGGGCGTGTTCGAGCGGATAACTGAAATGCTTTTGAAAAAGTCTGGCAATATAAGACGGCTGGGGCTTATCATGATGAACCTCTGCTTTTTCAGCGCCATGCTCATCACAAACGATGTTGCGCTGCTGACCTTTGTCCCGCTGACGCTGGAGCTTTTCGGAGACACCGACGACGACCGCAGTCTTATCCGCATGATAGTGCTGGAAACAGCGGCGGCGAATCTGGGCAGCATGCTGACTCCCATAGGGAATCCGCAGAATCTGTATATCTATTCGGAGTACGGGCTGACCGCCTCCGAATTCGAATCAACGATGCTCCCCGCGGGGATAGTGAGCTACGGGATATTGACCGGGCTGTGCTTCGGAATGCTTGATAAGTCGCCCTGCAGAACGTCCGCAGCCCATGAGACGGCGGAGCTGCATAAAGGGCGTGCAATCGGATATTTTGCGGTATTTCTGCTGTGCATTGCCTCGGTGCTGCGGATATTACCCGACATAGTATGTCTGGCAGTATCGGCGGCGGCGGTGCTTGTCCTTGACAGAAAGCTGTTTAAAAAGGCAGATTATGCGCTGCTGGGGACGTTTGTATGCTTTTTCGTGTTTGTGGGAAATATTGCAAGGATAACGGCAGTAAGGGACTTCTTCTCGGAAATTCTCGCGGAACAGGAGCTGCTCATATCGGCGCTGCTGTCGCAGGTGATAAGCAACGTTCCCGCAGCGGTGATGCTGTCGGGCTTTACGGAAAACGCGAAGGCGCTGCTTCTTGGAGTGGATATCGGAGGACTGGGTACGCCCATCGCGTCCCTTGCGAGTCTGATATCATATCAGTTCTACAGTAAGTCGGAGGGCTCCCGCCGAGGAAAATATATGCAGGTATTTCTCGCGGTAAACTTCGGAATGCTGGCATTCCTGCTTATATTTGAAACGATAATGCTAAAAGTATTCCCTATATAAAAATATTCACTATATAAAAATTTTCCCTATATAAAAAATCAGCCTGTCGGTAAAATGAACCGACAGGCTGATTTTATACAGTATTCAATTTAAGCATATCAGCCCATTACAGCGACAACCTCGTGTACGCCCTCTGTGATTCCGCTGATGATGTTACCGTCAACAGCCTTTCCGTCGATAGTCATGGACTTGATGCCCTTGCAAACGTGGTTGGGATTCTCGATCTTGATTCTGAACTCTGCGCCCCTGAATTTTCTTGTGATAGAGTAGCCGTCCCACTCGTGAGGAATGGAAGGTTCAATCTTCAGACCGTCGTAATCGGGCATGATTCCGAGGATATACTGGGAGATAGCCACGAAATTCCATGCAGCAGTACCTGTGAGCCAGCTGTTCTTAGCCTCGCCGAAGCGCTTAGCGTCCTTGCCTGCGATCATCTGAGCGTAAACGTAGGGCTCTGTTCTGTGGAGCTTTTCGTCCTCGATGAAAGCGGGAGCAATTCTTGTATAGTAATCGTAAGCGGTATCGCCCTTGCCTGCGTAAGCGGCAGCGCAGATTATCCATGCGTTGTTGTGGCAGAAGATACCCGCATTCTCCTTATATCCGCCGGGATAAGTGGAGATCTCGCCGTACTCGACCTTGTACTTGGGGAAGGGAGGATTGTTGAGAACGAGACCGTGCTCGGTGCCGAGGTACTTGTCGATAGAAGCGAGAGCCTTTTCGGTGTACTCCTCGCCGCCCACGTCGGACATGATGCAGAAGCCCTGAGGTTCGATGAATATCTTGCCCTCGTCGTTTTCCTTGGAGCCGACTACCTTGCCGTAAGCGTCGTATGCACGTCTGTACCAGTCGCCGTCCCAGCCGAAGTCAACGATAGCCTTCTTCATAGCGTCGATCTCTGCCTGAGCCTTGTCAGCCTCGGCAGCGTCGCCCTTTCTGCGGCAGAGCTCAACATACTCGGGACCGATGAAGGTAAACATACCTGCGATCATAACGGACTCTGCGGTCTGCTCGTTGAGGGGCTTGCCTGTCTCGGGATCCACTTCCTTAGCGATGGTGCTTGCGGTGTTCTGGAAGCTTTCGCCGGGAACGCGGGAGAAGCAGTTGAGGTTAAGGCAGTCGTTCCAGTCAGCACGTCCGATAAGGGGAAGTCCGTGAGGACCCTTGTTGTTGACAACGTGGTAGAAGGAGCGCTTTAAGTGGTCGAGGAGAGGCTGTGCAAGAGTGTCATCGTTCTTGTAGGGAACCATTTCGTCGAGGATTCCGAAATCGCCTGTTTCCTTGATGTAAGCTGCGGTGGAGAGTATCATCCACAGCGGGTCGTCGTTGAAGTTGGTGCCTGCGGCGTCGTTGCCCTTCTTGGTAAGGGGCTGATACTGGTGATAGTTTCCGCCGTCCTCAAGCTGAGTTGCGGCGATGTCGAGGATTCTCTCTCTTGCTCTTTCGGGTATCTGATGAACGAAGCCGAGGATATCCTGGTTGGAATCTCTGAAGCCCATACCTCTTCCGATACCGCTCTCGAAGTAGGAAGCGGAGCGTGAAAGGTTGAATGTGACCATGCACTGATACTGATTCCAGATGTTGACCTGTCTGTTGAGCTTTTCCTCGGGGGAGGAAAGGGTGTAGATAGAGAGAAGCTCGTCCCATGTTTCCTTGAGCTCAGCGAGAGCAGCATCAGCCTTTTCGGCAGTGTCGAACTTCTTTATCATCTCGTAAGCGCGGGACTTGTTCATGGAGCCGTCCGCGTTGAACTTTTCCTCATAGGGATTCTCAACATAGCCTAAGATGTAAACGAGAGTCTTGGACTCGCCTGCCTCGAGAGTGATCTCCTTGTAGTGGGAAGCCACGGGAGACCAGCCGTCAGCAACGGAGTTTGCGGGCTTGCCCTCGAGAACGGTCTGCGGATTGCCGAAATCGTTGTAGATGCTGCCCATAAAGGACTCTCGGTCGGTATCGTAGCCGTCAATGGAGTCGTTTACGTGATAGAAAGCGAAGTGGTTTCTTCTTTCCTTGTATTCGGTCTTGTGGAAGATAGTGCTGCCTTCGATCTCAACCTCGCCTGTGTTGAAGTTTCTCTGGAAGTTGGTAGAGTCGTCGTTAGCGTCCCATAAGCACCATTCGAGGAAGGAGAAAAGCTTGATAGACTTCTTATCCTTGCCCTCATTTGTGAGAACTACCTTCTGCACCTCGCCTGTGAAGTTCTGAGGAACGAAGAAGGTGACCTCTGCGGAGAGACCGTTTTTCTTGCCCTTGATAACGGTGTAGCCCATGCCGTGGCGGCATACGTACTCATCGAGAGCGGTCTTAACGGGAGACCAGCCGGGATTCCATACTGTGCCGTTGTCGTTTATGTAAAAATATCTTCCGCCTGCGTCTGCGGGGACGTTATTGTAGCGATAGCGGGTGATTCTTGCAAGACGAGCGTCCTTGTAGAAGCTGTATCCGCCTGCGGTGTTGGATATCAGGCTGAAGAAGTCCTGTGTGCCAAGGTAGTTTATCCAGGGATAGGGAGTCTGAGGAGAAGTGATAACATACTCCTTTTTTGAGTCATCAAAGAAACCGAATTTCATTGAACTATACCTCTTTCTTGATTTAATGTTTGCATAACGTCTGCATGGAAGGTGAAAACCTTTACAAAATGCATGCGTCTGCGGACATATATATTATACCATAATTAAACGTTTAACTTCAATAGTTTTCGGAGCATTTGAAATCTAAAAAATGCTCCGTTTTTTTGTATATTATGCACAAATTGTATGATATAGGAAGCGTTTTCCTCAGATACTGCTGAATTTGTGAAGAGCGGAAGCGAGATAGAGAGAGCCGCCGATGACTACAAGCCCGTGTTCGCCCGCATAGACAGCCGCCTTGTAGTAAGCCTCCCGAATGCTGACAGCCTCGCCGTTTGAAAAGCACTGTGCCAGCTTTGGAGCGAAAACGGAGTTCTTGTAAAACCCGTCCACGCAGTAAGCCTTGTCGATGTAGGGGGAGATGTATCTCAGAGCGCCCTGCCAGTCCTTGTTTTCCAGCATGCCGCAGACCATTACCTTGGGGGTGCATCTGATATCCCTGACAAGCTCGGAGAGTACCCTCATTCCGTCGGGATTGTGAGCGCCGTCCATGATGATCATGGGAGAGCTTTCCTGAATTATCTGACATCTGGAGGGCACGGCGGCATTGTATATTCCCTCGGCAATATCGGAGGAGGATAAGTCGTACCCGTAGGAGCGTGCGATCTTGGCAGCCTCATATGCGGTTACGGCGTTGATTATCTGATGCTTTCCCACCATGGAGGTCCGCAGACGGCGTCCCTTGTAGGTAAATTCGTTTCCGTGACAATCAGAGGATATGACCCTTATCTTTGAGATATCGGGGATAATAACGTCCGAGCCCATCAGGTCAGCCCTGTCGATGATAACTTCCTCGGCCTCGGGAGGATTCCCGCACATAAGCACGCAGGGCGAGCCCTTTTTGATGATACCCGCCTTGTGACGGGCGATATCTCCGAGAGTGTTTCCGAGAACTGCGGTATGGTCGTAGGATATGGAGGTTATCACCGAGCATACGGGGGGCTGAATGATGTTAGTGCAGTCAAGAAGCCCGCCCACGCCCGTTTCAAGAATGACGACATCGCATTTTTTCGCCGCAAAATAAACAAAGGCGATAGCGCAGGTTATCTCAAACTGTGAGTAGCCCAGCTCCAGAGAAGCCCTCACCGCAGGAATGACCTTATCTGCGGCAGCGGAGAGGTCGCTGTCGGAAATCTCGTTCCCGTCGATGCATATCCTGTCGTTGTAGCGGTAGATAAAGGGGGAGGTAAATTCGCCGGTGCGATAGCCTGCCGCTTGGAATATCTCTGATAACATTCTGACGGTGGAGCCCTTTCCATTAGTGCCTGCCACATGGATAAATTCAAGACTGTTCTGCGGGTCGCCGAGACTTCTCATTAGCCGCTTGAACCGTGACAGGTCTGATACGGGAGTACCCGACTTGCTGTAGCCGTTTATAAAATTCATTACTTCGCTTATTTCCATGCTTTACTGCACCTCTGTGTGTTCTTGTGAAATATCCTGCATAAGCCGCTGCGCCTTGTTGTACTGATAGGGGAATGGCTTGAGATACTCCGACCAGTCAAAAAGCAGAACCTTCGCTTCGTGAATCTGTCCCAGATTGTACAGCGCCTCCGCCTTTTTGAGCATCAGCTCCGCATATTCAGCCTTTGCGCCGAAGCTTGGGGACTGCTCCACATTTTTGTAGGAATGAGAAATGATGTCCATATAGTCGAGGACCCTCTGCCAGTCTCCGTGAGCCGCCGCATAGTTGAGCTCGCAGCTGACGACCACGTTCAGCACGGAGATGTTTTTCATGTTGACCTTTCCGCCTGCGCAGAGGTCTTCAAAATGTCTGTAAGCCTCCTCGCCGTATTCGGTGCCGCCGGTGGTGCTGGGCATGTTGAAGTAGTAGAACACCACATTCTGCAGATAGACCAGCTCATAATACTTGTCCTTGGCGAAAAGCTCCTCGTCGCAGTAGTTTGTGCGGAAGGCAATGTCGAACTCGCCGCGGAAAAAGTACCCGCCGGTAAGCAGCCTGCGGATGTAGCCTCTTGCGCAGATATCCGTTTCCTTTGAAAGGAGCTGATTAGCCATTCTGACAAAATCGTTGGAAAAGGATTCGGCGTTCATAAGCTTTTCCAGGTCAGCGATGTCCGACGAATGGGGAGTATGACATTCCTTGACGGTGTAATCGCTGATGTTCTTCCTCATAAGATAGAAAAGCAGCGCCGCAGCTCCCCACAGCAGAAGCACTATGATAAGATTGATGATATTCTTTGATATCAGGTCGATAATAAAGAACACCAGCGAAAGCCCGATAAGGATATAGATGATAGTCATTGACCGTTTGGTGCCCGCGTTCAGTCTTTTGATCTGATCATTTCTGCTGGTGATGGCGTTCTGATATTGTTCGCTTGTAATGTTCATTGAGAAATTCCTCCCTGCTCTGCGGCGTTCAACAGCTGCATTGCCTTATTGTACCGATAAGGAAAGGGTCTTAAATACTCTGCCCATTGGCTCATAAGAGCCCTTGCCTCGTCGGCGTGACCGAGGCGCAGGAGCGCTTCTGCCTTGTATGTCATGTTTGCGGCATATTCGGCAGTGATGCCGTAAAGTCTTTTTTTCAGTTGGTCTTCATATCCTGCCGCGAGGATATCTATGTAGTATATTGCTCTTTCCCAGTCGCCGTGCATCATTGAATACAGTACTTCGCAGTCGACAGCAAGGAGGACATTCGTTAATATGCTCCTGTCGATACAACTGCTGTACAGCTCATTGAAGGCTCTGTAGGCATTCTCGGCAGCTCCGAGGTCACCGCCTGCGGAATACTGATAAAGCATCACATTTTTCAGATAGTATAATTCATATGCTCTGTCCTTTTGGAAAAGCTCATTGTCGGGGATATTGGTGCGGAAGGCGATGTCAAATTCTCCGCGGAAGAAATTGGAATCTATCAGCGCATTGCGGATATAGCCCCTGTTAAGGATATTCTTTTCGGTGCGGAGAAGACCGCTTGCCCAGGACATAAAATCGTTGGTGCAGTATTCGCTGCGCAGCTTTTTAGTCAGTGCCGAAATGTTCACGGAAGGGGAGATATGATCGTATTTTTTTGCTGCACCAATGCAGACAAGAGACAGTATCAGATACATTATAACGGAAACAGCAAGAGAAGTCAGAAAAGCAGTCTGTGCAGCACTGCTGTCGGATATCAGATAAGCCGCCGCCGAGACAATGAATGCAGCAAGTCCGACCAGTGACGCCACAGTCAGGATAGCCGCGGCAGTATTGAGCTTTTTCACGGTCTTTTTCTGTGCTTCCAGAATGTTCATAAACTGTTCCTTTGTGATCTCCATAAATAGTACCCCCCATTTTTGTCAGTTGAGCAGCTCCCATAATTCCTTTGCCTGTCCGAGCAGGAACTCATAAGCCGATACCCTCGGCAGGATATCTCCGCAGAGCCGTCTTGCCTCGTCATATTTTCCGATATAGTAAAGGCAGCGTATCTTTAATATGATATATCCGAAGAAGTAAGGGCTGTCCGATTTTCCGTCGGAGAAGATATCCCCGCAGGAAAGCCTCGTATCAATGTATTCCACGCAGCGGAAATAGTCCTCCCTGAAATATGACATAAGAATTTCCGCGTCAATAAGCTTTGCCGCGGTAAGGGTATCGTCCGTGAGCGTTTCGTTTTTGCGCATTATCTCTGAAATGCCGTCATAAGCCGCAGTGATGGAATAGGACAGCGAAGCCCTGTCCTCGGACAGGATATTATCGCGGAGCGTGTGAAACAGGCTAAGTATCTCAAAATACCTGTCCTCTTCGATAAGCTCCTCGTCGATGGGAGCGGTCTCGTACCTTTCCCCCCGCAGTATGTGCGCTTCGGAGAGCATATCGCCGAGCACTGCTTTTCTGCGAGGGTCGGTCTCGGTATCGAGAACAGCTTCAAGCTGACCGACAGCCCCGTCGGTGCAGCCCTCGGAGCGGTACTTTGAGACTGCGGCAAAGGAGCTTTTCGTAAGTATCATGTGATACAGCGATAGCTGATCATTTTTTTCGGAATGTATCTCGATGTAATACAGCGCAATAAACAGCAAGGCTGCGGCAGCACAGACAATAACACCCACAGGAAGTGAAAATACGATAATGACAGCACCCGCAACAAATGCCAGTCCAAGCACCCGCAGAGCTATCATCACAGCCGCCGAGCGGCGGTTTGATCTTTTGGCTGCCTCTCTGCTGTTGTTTACAAGAGCTTCAAAATGCTCCTTCGAAATATCCAAGCGCTTCACCTCCCGAAATAGCTGATATATATATATATAATAATATAATCGGCGGGATTTGTCAATATCTGCGGAAATACATTATATTATACCACATTTCTCGGTTTTTGTCAACACAATATAGAACGTTTGTTTTAGAAAATATCGCAGGAATATTGTACATATTGCACAGTGCAAACAGCAGATACAAAACATGGTGAGGAGCGATATCCTCACCATGATATTCGAAATAATATTATTACTTCTTCATAGCAGCGATAGACTGTTCTATCTTAGCCATTTTCTCCTGTGCCTTGGCAAGCTTGGCCTTTTCGTTTTCTATCTGAGCGGCGGGAGCCTTTGCCATAAAGCCCTGATTGTTTAGCTTGTTGGAGGAGAAGTCGATGTCCTTCTGAACAGCCTTCTTTTCCTTTTCCAGTCTTGCAAGCTCCTTCTCCCTGTCAACCAGGTCGTCCAGGGGAATGAATATCCTTGCGCTGTCGGTTACAACGGTAACAGCGTCTGCGCCGTCAAAGCTGTCACATACCTCAACGGAGGAGGCGGAAGCCAGTCTCTCAAAGAACATTTCGCTCTGTGAGAAAATGTCCTTGTACTCGGTCTCGATGAACAGCTTGGCCTTTACGGAGGGAACAACGTTCATTTCCGCGCGGCGGTTTCTTATTGCACGAATCGCTTCGATTATCTTCTCAAAAGCAGCCTCGTCCTCGGCAAAGGACAGCTTCTCGTCGTATACGGGATAGTCGGAAAGCATGATGGGTGAATCATCATCGGAAACTGCGGACCATATCTCTTCCGTAACGTAGGGCATGAAGGGGTGGAGCAGCTTCAGCATGCCGCGGAGCACCCATACCAGTACGTCCTGTGCATTTTCTGCGGTCTCGCCGCCTGCCTGGATGCGAGGCTTGGTGAGCTCGATGTACCAGTCGCAGTAGATGTCCCAGATGAAGTCGTAAAGCTTCTGGCAGGCAACGCCCAGCTCGAATGCTTCAAGATTCTGATTGACTTCCTTTGCAAGGGTGTTGAATCTGCTGATGACCCACTTGTCCTCAACGGCAAGCTTTTCGGGGAGACCCTTGAAGGTGAAGCTTTCGGGGAGATTCATAAGCACGAAGCGGGAAGCGTTCCAAAGCTTGTTTGCGAAGTTTCTGGAGGACTTTACCTTTTCCTCGATGTATCTCATATCGTTTCCGGGAGCATTGCCCGTTGCGAGCATGAAGCGGAGAGCGTCCGCGCCGTACTTGTCAATTTCCTCCAGAGGGTCTACGCCGTTTCCTAAGGACTTGGACATCTTGCGTCCCAGTTCGTCTCTTACAAGACCGTGGATAAGTACGGTATCAAAGGGAACCTGTCCCGTGCATTCAAGTCCCGAGAACATCATTCTCATTACCCAGAAGGGGATTATGTCATAGCCCGTAACAAGGGTGTTTGTGGGATAGAAGCACTTGTAGTCTTCCGCCTCGGTATTGGGCCAGCCGAGAGTGGAGAAGGGCCATAATGCTGAGCTGAACCATGTGTCGAGAGTATCGGGGTCACGGCGCATGGGCTTGCCGCACTTGGGGCATACTGCGGAGTTTTCCTTTGTTACCACCATTTCGCCGCAGTCGTCGCAGTAGAACGCAGGTATCTGATGACCCCACCATATCTGACGGGAGATGCACCAGTCGCGGATATTTTCCAGCCAGTGGAAGTATATTTTTTCAAAGCGTTCGGGAACGAACTTTGTCTCACCCTTTTTAACAGCGTCGATAGCAGGCTGTGCGAGAGGTTTCATCTTAACGAACCACTGTGTGGATACCTTGGGCTCGACGGTGGTGCCGCAGCGGTAGCATGTGCCTACGTTGTGGCTGTAATCCTCAACTCTTACGAGGAAGCCGCCCTTTTCCAGATCCTCGACGATCTTCTTTCTTGCCTCGTATCTGTCCATGCCTGCATAAGCGGGATAATCGTCAACTATCTTCGCGTCGTCGGTCATTACGCTGATAACGGGCAGATCGTGGCGCTTGCCGACCTCAAAGTCGTTGGGGTCGTGAGCGGGAGTTATCTTAACAACGCCCGTTCCGAAGTCGGTCTCAACGTAATCGTCGGCGATAACGGGTATCTCTCTGTTTACGAGGGGGAGGATAAGGGTCTTGCCGATGATATCCTTGTAGCGCTCGTCGTTGGGGTTTACAGCCACTGCGGTATCGCCGAGAAGAGTCTCGGGACGAGTTGTAGCAAGCTCAAGATAGCCGCTGCCGTCCTTGAAGGGATAGCGCAGATGCCAGAAATGACCTGCCTGATCTTCATAGGATACCTCTGCATCGGAAAGAGAGGTCATGCAGTGAGGACACCAGTTTATCATTCTTTCGCCGCGGTAGATAAGCCCCTTGTTGTAATACTTTACGAATACTTCCTTAACGGCGTCGGAGCAGCCCTCGTCCATGGTGAAGCGTTCTCTTGACCAGTCGCAGGAGCAGCCTAATTTTTTGAGCTGTTCAACGATCCTGCCGCCGTACTTGTTTTTCCACGCCCATGCGCGTTCCATGAACTTTTCTCTGCCGATGTCCTCCTTGGTGAGACCCTCTTCCTTCATGGCAGCAACTATCTTCGCTTCAGTAGCGATAGCAGCGTGGTCTGTTCCGGGGAGCCAGAGGGTGTTATATCCGCTCATTCTCTTCCAGCGGATAAGGATATCCTGTAAAGTCTCGTCCAGAGCGTGTCCCATGTGGAGCTGACCTGTGACATTGGGGGGAGGGATAACGATAGTGTAAGGCTTTTTCTTGGAGGAGGAATCCGCCTTGAAGCAGTCGTTGTCCAGCCAGTATTTATAGATCTTGTCTTCGGTTTCTTTAGGCTCGTAGAGCTTTGGGAGTTCTTTCTTCATGTAGATCGTCCTTTCAGATAAAAATTGCAAAAATAAAACCGCCCCGATATATCATCAGGGCGGAGATTTCCGCGGTACCACCTGAATTCGCACGGAATGTGCGCACTCAATATCCTTAACGGGGATAAGACGTTCTCCGCTACTGTAATACCTTCCGCTGCAGCGGGAAGGATATTTCACGGAGACGGCTCGGAAGCTACCTTCCGCACACCCTTCAAAAGACTTTCACCGACCGTCTTTTCTCTGATCTCGGGGAAATGCGTACTCCTCTTCGTCACTGCCTTTGACATAATTATATGATATCACGTTTTTCTGTGTTTGTCAACAAATTTTTTTTATTTTTATGATTTTGTATATTTTGATGTTATCCGCAGATAATAGCTTTTGTAAAGGAGTGATAACAATGTTCAACAACCAGAACAACCAGAATAACCAGAATAACAACCGGCAGAACCAGAACAGACAGCAGCAGAACAATCAGAATCAGCAGCAGAACCAGAACAAGCAGAACCGTCAGCAGAATCAGAACAAACAGCAGAACAAGCAGGATCAGAACCGTTTTCAGAACAACGAGAACGAATGACCCGAGCTGATGTCCGCTGAACAGACGGAATGATCAGTAAACCGCCCGTTTCGGGCGGTTACATATCAGTTGATATCTTCCTTAGGCGGCTGTTCAAGCTTGATAAGCTTTGAGCAGCCCTTTTGCTGCATTGTAACGCCGTAGAGTACGTCCGCTTCCTCCATGGTGCCTCTTCTGTGGGTTATGGTGATGAACTGCGTAGTATCGGTGTAGTGACTCAGGTACTGTGCAAATCGTGCAACGTTCACGTCGTCCAGCGCGGCTTCTATCTCGTCCAGTATGCAGAACGGAGCAGGCTTGATGTTCAGTATCGCAAAATACAGCGCAATAGCTACGAACGCCTGCTCGCCGCCCGACAGCAGCGAAAGGCTCTTGATTACCTTTCCCGGAGGAGCCACATTTATCTCAATGCCCGATTCCAGAACGTTCTCGGGGTCGGTGAGCCGAAGCTCCGCCTTTCCGCCGCCGAAAAGCTCAACAAATATCTTCTTGAAATTCTCGTTTATAAGCTCAAAGCTTTCGGAGAACTGTTTTTTCATGGTCTCGGTCAGCTCGGCGATGATGTCCTCCAGCTTTTTCTTGGAGGATATAACGTCGTTGACCTGTCCCGACATGAATTCGTACTGCTCGGAGACCTCCCTGTACTCTTCGATAGCTGCCACGTTGACATTTCCCAGAGCACGTATCTTCTGCTTTATCGCCGCAAGGTCACGCTGGGTCTGATTTATATTCTCCACGGGACGGGCGAGCTTTTCCGCTTCGGAGAGATACAGCTCGTACTGCTCCTCCATGGAGCGGATTATCTCGTCGCAGCTGTTCTGCACGGAGGTCCGCCGTTCCTCCAGGCGGGTGCGCTCGGCGGCGAATTTCTCCTTGCTGTCGGAAAGCTCCCTGCTTTTCCTGCGCAGCTGTGTGATCTCCGCTTCCTTTTCCATGCTGACGGAGCGCTCGTCGGAGATGCCCGAACTCAGCTTCTCGATTATTTCCTTTGAAGAGGACAGCCGCAAGCGAAGCTCTTCGATCTCCTTCTGCTTGTCCTCGATCATGCGCTTCTGTTCGTCGATGAGGACAGCCATTCTTGCGCTGTCGTCGCCGTTTGAGCGGCGCTGTTCTTCTATCCTGCGGACGGTCTCGTCAATGCCCTCTATTTCCTTGGAGAGCTCCGCCTCGGTTATCTTAAGCTGTGAGAGCCTTTCGGAAATCTCCGCCCTTTTGGAGGATATCTCCGATTTTTTCTCGGAGCTTGCCGCCGCAGAGGATTCTCTTTGAGCTATCTCGGCGCTTATCTCTTCGAGCCGAGCCGTTGCGGATATGCCGTCGGCTTCAAGCTGACTTATGCGCTCCCTGATTATCTCTGTCTGCTCCGACGAAGCGGCGAGCTGCTTTTCGGTCTGTTCGATGCCTGCTTCAATGCGCTTTATTTCCGCGTCGAAGCGGACCTTGTCGTTTTCGGTCTGTCTTATCCTGTCCTTGGAGGCTTCTATGTCAAAGCTCAGCTTGTCGGTCTCCGCCTTAAGCTTGTCGCGGGCAGACTTTTTCTGCGAAATACCCTCGTTCAGACGATTTTTTTCTTCGGTAAGACTGTCTATCTCCGATTTTCTGGATAACATTCCCGCCGATTTTGCCAGCGAGCCGCCCGTAAATGAACCGCCAGCGTTGATGACCTGTCCGTCGAGAGTGACTATCCTGAATTTGTAGCCGAAGCGCTTAGCTATGTCGCCTGCGCTGTCCAGATCCTCGCATACGGCGATACGTCCCAGCAGGGAGTTGATTATCCCCGTGTACTTTTCGTCGTACTTCACCAGATCGGAGCCTAAGGCGATAAAGCCCTCCTGTCCGTCAAGGCGTTCGGTGAGACGATTTCCTTTTACAGAGGTCACAGGCAGGAAGGTGGCACGTCCTGCACGATTGTCCTTAAGAAAGCGGATAGCCTCCTTGGCGCAGTCCTCGTTTTCGGTGACGATGTTCTGCAAAGCTCCGCCCAGCGCAGTTTCCACTGCCGCGGAATACTTGCTGTCCACGGATATAAGCTGTGAGACCGTTCCGTGTATCCCCCGCAGCGAGCCTTGCTTCGAGGAGCGGAGTATCTGCTTGACAGCGTTGTTGAAGCCCTCCATGGAGTTTTCCAGTCCTGTGAGAAAGCCCAGCTTCTGGTCAATTCCCCGGATCTTGAAGGTGATGTCGTTCAGTTCCTTTTCGGCAGCAGCCAGCTTGTCGGCACGTGCTTCGAAAAGCTTTGAGATACCCGAGAGACGGTTTTCCTCCTCGGAAATTTTTTCTCCCAGCAGACTGCCGCCGCTGATGACTTCCTTTTTCTCGGCGCGGTAGTTGTCCAGAGACTCGTTCAAGGTCTTAAGCTGCTCCGCCGCGATATCCAGCTGACGGCGCATATCCTCGGCGCCACTTTTTCCGGTTTCGATGGCAGCCGCATATTTTGAGCGTGTTATGTACAGCTTGTTCAGTTCTGCGTTTTCCGACTCGTATGCCTTGTCGAAGGATTCCTGTTCGGCGTTCATCTCGGACAGGGTCTTTTCCTGCATAGCATATTCCCTTTGGGTCTCGGACAGCTTATGCTCCTTATCCTTTTTCTCGGCAAGCTTACGGTCAATTTCCGCAGCGGTTTCGCTGTCGGCATTTTCGGCGCTTTCGATGCGCTTTCTGTACTCTTCGATGTTTTCCCTGCAGTGTCTTATCTCGTTTTCGCAGACGGCGATGTCCGCGTTGATATTTGAGTCCGCCTGTTCGGTATCACGTATCTTCTGCCGCAGCTCGTCTATCTTTATCTGACTGTCCTGCATGTCGCGGGTGAGCTCCTGCATGCGCTGTTCGGTGCGTTCGATGTCCGCCTCGGTGTTTTCGTATTCGCTGGTGTTGATCAGTATCTTTTCCTCGATCTCCGCAAGATTTTTCTTAAGCGCCGCCAACTGATTCACCCACACGGTTATCTCCAGCGACTTTTTTTCCTCTGACAGTGAGATGAATTCCGCCGCCTTTTCCGACTGCTTTCTTAAGGGCTCGATACGCACCTCCAGAGCGGAAACGATATCCTTAAGCCGCAGAAGATTTTCCTCGGCGTTTTCAAGCTTGCGTTCAGCCTCCGCTTTTTTGAAGCGGAATTTCGATATCCCCGCCGCTTCCTCGAAGATATCGCGGCGCTCGTTGGATTTGGCGGAGACTATCTCGGCGATTCGTCCCTGACCGATGATAGAGTAGCCGTCACGTCCCATGCCCGTGTCCATGAAAAGCTCGGTGATGTCCTTAAGGCGGCAGTTTTTGCCGTTGATAAGATATTCGCTCTCGCCGCTGCGGTAGAGCTTTCGGGTAACTGCTGCCTCGTCCGAATCCACGTTCAGCACACGGTCGCTGTTGTCAATTTCAAGAGTGACCTGCGCAAAGCCCATGGGCTTGCGTGACTGTGTTCCCGCGAAGATGACGTCCTCCATTTTTGCGCCGCGGAGAGTCTTTGAGGACTGCTCGCCCAGCACCCAGCGCACAGCGTCGCCGATGTTGGATTTTCCGCTGCCGTTGGGACCCACAACGGCGGTTATGCCCTTGTTGAAGTCCAGCCTTATCTTGTCGGGAAAGGATTTGAAGCCTTGTATTTCCAGTGATTTTAAGTACATATCACACTTCCTGTTTCATCATATATGCAGTATTTATTTTCCCTGTAAAAAAAGTGATCGCGGGGGACTGACTTATCCTCTTTGAAAATAAGTCCGATATTATTATCGGCGAAATATACTACATTTGATTTTTTGTGTCCCGCCGCAGCGCTTCTGTCGCAGGGACTGACGGTCATCTCCGCAGAGCTGTCCGTTTGGTCAATGAAGCGTTCGAACGCCTGTCGGAACAGCTCGGAGCGGACTATCTCCGCAAAGGCGGGGTGATAAAAGCCCCCCAGCAGCTTTTCTTCCAGAGACCTTTCAGCGTGCAGTCCCATGCGTATTATCCTGATATTTCTGCTATGGAAAAGCTTATCCGCATAAGCGCATATCTCCACGCATTTCTCAAAGGGGTAGGGGACATATACGCCGCTTCTGAAAAGCTCGCCCAATTTTGTGCCGTCGATTATCGCGGTGGGATAAATTCTGACCGTATCGGGTGATAGCTCCGCTATCCTGTTTATCGTGCAGATATCGTCCTCGGGATAGGAGCCGTAAAGCCCCGTCATCATCTGCAGTCCAAGCTCGAAGCCGTATGCTCTTATCAGAGCGGAGCTTTTCTCCACGTCACGGGCAGTGTGACCGCGCTCGTTCATTTCAAGCACCCTGTCACACATGGATTGTGCGCCCAGCTCAATGGCGGTGACGTGGTATTTTTTTAAGATATCGAGAATTTCCCCGTTGATGCAGTCGGGACGGGTGGATATCCGCACGCCCTTGAAGCCGTCCTCGCCGATGAAATCACCCGCCGTTTCAAGGAGAGATATCATATAATCACGGGGAATAGCCGTAAAGCTTCCTCCGAAGAAGGCTATCTCCGTTTCGGCGCGTGCGGTCTTATCGGTGATGTACCCATATGCGGAGGAGATAGTCTGCCTGACCTCTTCCGCGAAGGGCGCATGGGGAGCGCCGCTAATTGTGTTCTGACTGCAAAATGAGCACGCGTGGGGACAGCCTGCATGAGGGATAAAAATTGAAATATTGCTGTGGCTCATTGGTGTTCGTAACCCATAAGAGTCAGCGCCTCGTGAGCTGCCATCTGCTCTGCCTGCTTTTTGCTGTGACCCTCGCCCTTTCCGATAACGCTGCCGTTCAGGCAGACCTCAACGGTAAAGCGCCTGTCATGGTCGGGACCCGTCTGTCCCACCAGAACATACTCCACCTTTTCCTCGGGATTGCACTGAATGACCTCCTGCAGGAGAGTCTTGTAATCGTTCAGAGCACTGCCGCTTTTTACGTTCAGATCGTCGGGGATAAATCCGAGGACATATTTCCGCGCTTCTTCCATTCCGCCGTCCAGATAGACCGCCGCGATGACCGCTTCAAATGCGTCGGAAACAATGGAGGGACGTTCTCTTCCGCCCGTGTTTTCCTCGCCCTTGCCCAGCAGGATAAAGCTGCCCAGATCTATCTTCTGCGCAAATTTAAACAGTGCCTTTTCGCATACCAGCGACGCTCTTATCTTGGTAAGCTCGCCCTCGGGGAGATGCCTGAAATGGGTGAACAGATGCTCCGAAACGATTATCGAAAGCACGCTGTCCCCTAAGAATTCAAGGCGCTCGTTGGAGCGGCACTCCCTCGTTTCGTTGGCGTAGGACGAATGTGCCAGAGCCTCGTGGATAAGCTCCTTGTTTTTGAAAGTATAGCCTATTTTATCTTCGAATGCTTTAAATCTCATACTCATATTTTTCATTCCTTTTCGGGGGAACATATGTCAAAAAAACGCAGGTCGATTTTCTGAAATATATTTCCCAATGTAGAGGCAAGAAGCAAGAAATAGGGGTATTCCTGCTTCTTCCTCATTTCTTCCTGTTTATTTATTCTTCCGATTTTTTCTCGGGCTTCGGAAGCTTTTCCAAAGAGCGGGATATCTCGCCCACGAAGTCGCCCTCAACGCAGAGCTTAGCCTGTCTTATGGCATTGAAGAACGCCGTGCCGTCGGAACTGCCGTGCGCCTTGATAACGGGCTTGGAAATTCCCATGAGCACCGCTCCGCCAACCTCCTTGTAGTCGAATTTTTTCTTGAAATTCTTTATCTTCGGCATGATAAGAACTGCGGCAATTTTAGAAGCTACTCCGTCAAGAAGGATATTTTTAAGCTCGTGGGAGAAGAATTTCGCCATGCCCTCGTACAGCTTAAGGGTCACATTTCCCGTAAAGCCGTCCGTTACCGCTACCTGACATTCGCCGTCGGGAAGATTTCTCGCTTCCAGGTTTCCGTAAAAATTCAGCGGAGCATTCTGCAGCTGCTTGTAGGCTTCGATATCCATGTCTCTGCCCTTCGTGTCCTCGGCGCCCACGTTGATAAGTCCTACCTTGGGGCTTTTCACGCCCATGACCTTTTCCATGTAGCAGCTGCCCATGATGCCGAACTGCACCAGCATTTCGGGACGGCAGTCAACGTTAGCTCCTGCGTCCATGAGCATGGTATAGCCGTTTGCGGTGGGGAGCAGGGGAGCGAGCGCGGGACGCTTGATGCCCTTAAGTCGCTTTGCGATGAATGTGGAGCCCACCACCAGCGCGCCTGTGCTGCCTGCACAAACGAATGCGTCGCCCTTTCCGTCGGCGAGAGCCTGCAGTCCAACAGCCATGGAGCAGTCCTTTTTGCCCTTGATGACCTCGGTAGGCTCCTCGTGGATGTCGATTACCGACTCTGTATGTATTATGGATATTTTTTCGAGAGATATTTTATTTTTCTCGGCTTCGCTGCGGATTTTTTTCTCATTGCCCGCAAGAGTGACCTCCACGCCCAGCTCCTTAACAGCCTTTGCAGCGCCCTGAATGACGGCTAAAGGAGCATTATCTCCGCCGAATGCGTCTACGATTATGTTCATGCGATTACTTCCTTTCGTTATATTTTAGCCTTAATATAAAATCTTCCGCCCAGCTTCATCTGTAAAAGCCTGCGCATTTCTTGGGGAGTGTTGTATACAAAGCCTATCTTGCTGATGACATAAGCTCTGTGATCCTCGACGAACAGATAGAAATAATCATCTGTTTCGAAAGCCTTCACAAGCTGACCGTAATATATATCCGAACGGCTGAAATTATCGGTATTGACAAAGCCGTCCTGATAGAAAAGATAGCGGTTCACATTATTGATGTGTATCGGGGAGCTTATGGATTTTTTTGCTGTTGTACGTGCGGTGATCTCGGGAAATGCCAACATGACACCCATAATGATCATAGTACCTGCAAGATTGTCCCATTTACCAAGTACTGCATCGCCGATACAGGTCAGAACTCCAAGCGACAGTCCGATCATGATCATCACAACAATCCCTGTATTGTGCCATGTACTGAATTTCTGAAAGCGATAGATGTCCTCATAGGTCTCGGGACAGACTGCCTCAAAATATATTTCCCCGTTCATTTTATATTCCTTTCATGTACTCCTCAAAAGCATTCAGCGCCCTGTCGGCGACAGCCTGATAGCGCTCCTGCTTGCCCTTGATATGCTCGTCAAGAGAGGGGAGTATCCCCATATTTGCTCCCATTGGCTGGAAATCCGTCACGGTTTCGTCGGAGATGTACCGCGACAGTGCGCCTATCATTGTTTCCCGCGGGAGGATAATTTCCTGCTCCCCCAGAATTTTCCGTGCAAGATTCAGCCCTGCCATTATCCCCGAAGCGGCGGACTCCATGTACCCTTCCACGCCCGTCATCTGTCCCGCAAAGAAAAGCTCGGGACGGCTTCTCAAGGAAAAATCTCCGTTTAAAAGCTTAGGGGAATCAAGAAAGCTGTTTCTGTGCATTACCCCATATCTGACGAACTCGGCATTTTCCAGTCCGGGTATCAGCGAGAATACCCGCTTCTGCTCGCCGAATTTCAGATTGGTCTGAAAGCCCACGATGTTGTAGAGCGTACCCTCGCTGTTTTCCTTTCGCAGCTGCACTGCCGCATAGGGGCGATGCCCCGTTTTCGGGTCGGTCAGTCCCACGGGCTTCATTGCCCCGTAGCGCATGGTCTCCTCGCCCCGCTTGGCAAGGACTTCTATCGGCATGCAGCCCTCATAGACGGTGAAGTCGTCGCGGCAGTTTTCGGGACGGTCAAAATCGTGCAGCGGAGCGCTTTCCGCGTGAATTATCTCATTGTAGAAGCGGAGATACTCTTCCTTTGTGAAGGGACAGTTGATATAATCGTCGTCGCCTCTGCCGTACCTTGCGGCGAAGAATACCTTATCCTTATCGAGAGAATCGAAGGTGACTATCGGCGCAGCTGCGTCGAAGAAGCTAAGATATCCTCCGCAGAGCCGTTTGATGTGCTCCGCAAGCCCCTCCGCGGTCAGGGGACCCGTTGCTATGACGACATTCCCCTCGGGAACAGCGTTCACTTCCTCGGAGATGACCTCAATAAGCGGTTCGTTCATTATCCGCTCGGTCACGCTGTCGGAGAATCTCTCCCTGTCCACGGCGAGAGCGCCTCCTGCGGGAACAGCGTTTTCCTCGGCGCAGGCAACGGTCAGCGAGCCCAGCCTGCGCATTTCCTCCTTGAGCAGTCCCGCGGCGGAGTTTATCCTCATAGCCTTCAATGAATTGGAGCAGACCAGCTCCGCAAAGCCCTTGTACTTGTGAGCGGGAGTGTATTTTTTCGGCTTCATTTCGTACAGCCTGACGCTTATCCCGTGCCGTGCCAGCTGCCATGC
>JALEMR010000016.1 GCA_022768245.1 Oscillospiraceae bacterium | reverse complement strand
GGACACAAGACCGCTGTTCACTCTGGGGTCCTTTATCTCGGTGAGGATAAGGGACGATATTTCTCTTTTGATGTCCTCGGAAAGACGTCTGTTTTTAAAGTTCTGCATATGCTGCGCTCCTCTCTTAGAAGCAAGATTTTCCGGAAGCAAGAGGCAAGATTTTTCCCTGCTTCCGATTTTTGCTTGTTATAGTATATATATTCGTTTTTATTTTATTTCAGCACGATGTTGTTTTAGGGGTGTTTTCGGTTCTGTTTCGGCGGAGCCTTTGTTCTGATTTGGACTTAGGCTTACCGACTATTCACGGTTCGTTTTCGGCGGAGCTCCGCTCCGCGCATTTGATTCGCTCCGCTGTCAAATGCAGCGCCGCCCGTGCATGCTTCAAGTTCATAAATATTCACTGTGAATTTTCAGCCTTCCGTGATTTTTTCAGTCACTGGCGGCGCTTTATTGTTGTTCGGCGCTTCGGCTTTCTGTAACTTCCGCGGGCAGATGCCGCCTTTGCTTTATAACCCCATCCGCGGCAATGCCGACGGGGGCTCCCCGCCCGGTGGGGGTATTTCGCCGCGTGCACGCGGCGACCAAAGGGCGCTGCCCTTTGGAAACCTGCAGCCTTGAAAGGCTGGCGAACTTTTTATTGCCGGGTTACTGCTTATTTGCAGTTACTCTCAGCCTCGAACCTTCACTGCTAATCGCTAATTGCTAATTGCTAATTGCTTGCGCAAGCTTCAATCTTCGCGGTATTCTTCCATTACGAACGCTTCGAAGATATCCCCTTCCTTGACGTCGTTGAACTTCTCCAGCGTGATGCCGCATTCGTATCCCTCTGCGACCTCCTTCACGTCGTCCTTGAAACGCTTCAGACTGGACATCTTATCCTCCGCAATGACGATACCGTCTCGTACAACACGTATCTGCGCATTTCTTGTGACCTTGCCCGATAATACATACGAGCCCGCTACGGTGCCTACACCCGATATCTTGAAGGTGTTTCTTACTTCTATCCTTCCCAGCTGGTTTTCTCTGAACTTCGGTGCAAGCATGCCCTTCATGGCGGCTGTGATCTCTTCGATAGCGTCGTAGATTATGCGGTACAGCTTTATCTCAACGCCGTCGCGCTTTGCATTTTCCTCGGCAACAGGGTCGGGACGTACATTGAATCCGACGATGATAGCGTTGGACGCATTCGCAAGCATGATATCGCTCTCGTTGACAGCGCCAACTCCGCCGTGGATAACTCTTACGCGGACTTCCTCGTTGGATATCTTTTCAAGAGACTGCTTTACAGCCTCGACGGAGCCCTGAACGTCCGCCTTTACGATAATGGGCAGCTCCTTGATCTCGCCCTGTTCTATCTGACTGAACAGATTGTCGAGGGTGACCTTCTGATACTGCTTGAACTGTTCCTGCTTAGCCTCGTGCTTACGCTGTTCTACCAGCTCTCTTGCAAGGCGCTCGTCCTCAACCGCATTGAAGGTATCGCCTGCGGAGGGAGCCTCGTCAAGACCCGTTATCTCAACGGGATAGGAAGGACCTGCTTCGGTAACGGTCTCGCCCTTGTCGTTGGTCATAACTCTTACACGGCCAACGGATGTGCCTGCGATGATGATATCGCCCGTGTGCAGAGTACCCTTCTGAACAAGCAGGGTAGCGATAGGACCTCTTCCCTTGTCGAGTCTTGCTTCGATGACTGCGCCCTTTGCCAGTCTGTCGGGATTAGCCTTCAGCTCGGCAACTTCCGCAACAAGCAGAACATTTTCCAGAAGCTCGTCGATGCCCTCGCCCGTCTTTGCGGAAACGGGAACGCAGATAACGTCGCCGCCCCATTCCTCGGGAACAACGCTGTGTTCGGTGAGCTGCTGCTTTACGCGGTCGGGATTTGCTCCGGGCTTATCCATTTTGTTGATAGCGACTATCATGGAAACTCCCGCAGCCTTTGCGTGGTTGATAGCTTCTATCGTCTGAGGCATGATACCGTCGTCCGCCGCAACTACGAGGATAGCTATATCCGTAACGGAAGCTCCTCTTGCTCTCATGGAGGTGAACGCCTCATGACCGGGAGTATCTAAGAAGGTGATGTCGCTGCCATTGTAATTTACGCGGTACGCACCGATGTGCTGGGTGATTCCGCCCGCCTCGGAAGCGGTAACGTTTGCGTTTCTGATACGGTCCAGAAGAGATGTCTTACCGTGGTCAACGTGACCCATAACTACGACTACGGGAGCTCTTTCAACGCCCTCGCTGTCGTCGTCGGAATCGTCGATAAGACGATCCTCGATAGTGACGATAACTTCCTTTTCGACCTTTGCGCCCAGTTCCTCTGCCACCAGAGAAGCTGTATCAAAGTCGATGACCTGATTTATTGTGCACATCTCGCCGAGACCCATCAGCTTCTTGATGACCTCGCTGGCTGTGACCTTAAGTCTCGAAGCAAGCTCGGAGACAACTATCTCATCGGGGATAAGCACCTTAAGCTGCTGCTTTCTTGCTCTTTCAAGCTCCAGACGGCGCAGCTTGTCAGCCTCGGACTCCTTCTTTGTGGAATACTTCTGCTTGTCTCTCTGAGCGGACTTCTGAGTAAGCTTCTGCTTCTTGGAGAAATTGTCCTTTCCTCTTTTTCCGCCGCTGCCGCCCTGCGAGTTTGCCATGTTCTCGTATCTTTCGTTGTACTTGTCGATCTCAACATAGCTTCCTCTTGTATCGACGGTATGGATATGCTGCTGAGTAACGGTACCCTCTCCGAACTTCACGTCGAGAGTCTGTTTTTTCTTCTGCTCGCGGGGAGCGTCCTGCTTAACGTCCTTCTTGGACTTTTCGTTTTTCTTGTGTTCGTCTGCCTTCTTCACCTGCTGATTGAATCTTTCCAGCTGTGACTTCTGCTCCTGAACAGGCTTCTTTGCGGTCTTATCCTCCGCAGGGGCATTATTCTGCTTAGGCGCAGACTTTGGCTCCTCCTTCTTCTGAGCAGGCTTGGTTTCCTGCTTTGCAGGCTCTGCCTTCCGTGCAGGCTTATCCTGCTTGACAGCTTCAGCCTTCTGCACAGGCTTATCCTTTGCGGGCTGCTGCTTGTTTTCGGCAGGCTTTTCCTCGGTCTTTTTCTTCTTAGCGGGAGCGTCCTTCCTGGCGGTCTCCTTCTTAGGCTCTTCCTTTTTCGCGGGAGCCGTTTTCGCCGCAAAATATTCATTAAAGCTATCCACCTGATTATGCTGGGAATAATACTCCAGCACATAGGTCATTTCCTCGGCGGTAAGACTTGCCGTCGGCTTCTTTACGGAGTCCAGCTCCTTCGCCATAAAATCAATAAGCTCCTGATTTGTTATCCCGAGATCCTTTGCGACCTCGTTAAGCTTAGCTTTTGACTGCTGCTTTGTACTCATAGGCTTAATACCCTCCAAATGTTATGTTCATTCCGAAGCAAGCTCGGTAAATTTTTCTGCAAAACCCTTGTCACAGACTGACATGACCGCCGCTTTCTTTCCGATCCCCCCGTACATTTCCTCCATGGAAATATCGGTTTTCAGCACGGCGATGTTCTTTTTATCCGCAAAAAAGCGTATCTCCTTTTCGGTCTTGGGAGAAACATCTCCTGTGAGCAGCACCAGCTCGGCGCTGCCGTCCATGAGCGATTCCTTCACCGAATCAAAGCCCGTTGTGAGCTTTGCCGCTTTTCTGCATATCGTGAGCAGGTTCATTATCCTTGTTTTGTTCATTCCTGTTGTGAAAGCTCCTTCTCCATAAGACTGTACACCTCGTCGTCTATGCGGCAGGAAAACGCCTTTTCAAGACGTCTCGATTTTTTCGCCTTGACAAGACATTCGGCACAGCGGCAGATATACGCTCCCCTGCCCGACTTCTTGCCCGTCAGGTCCACGGATATATCCCCCTCGGGAGACTTCACCACGCGGACAAGCTCTTTCTTAGGCTTCATCTCGCCGCAGCCGAGACACATTCTCATGGGGATCTTTTTAACTGCGCCCGTCATATCTCTGCATTCTCTTCCGCTGCTGCGGCGCCTTCGGCGGGCTCTTCCTCATTCTCGGCAGGCGGTGCGACCTCGGGGTTGATGTCGATCTTGTAGCCTGTCAGTCTTGCCGCCAGCTTTGCGTTCTGACCCTTGTTTCCGATAGCCAGCGAAAGCTGATTGTTGGGAACTACCACGCGGCATGTCTTTTCCTCGCCCTCGCCTATCTCTACCTTAAGCACCTCTGCGGGAGCCAGTGCCTTTGCGATAAATACGGCAGGATCCTCGTCATATACTATAATATCAATTTTCTCGCCGTTTAATTCATTTACGATGCTTGAAATTCTGGAGCGCTTGGGACCGATGCATGCGCCCACGGGGTCAACGTTGGGGTCCTTTGAGGAAACGGCTATCTTTGTTCTTGCGCCCGCCTCTCTGGAAATGGCGTTGACCTCGACGGTACCGTCGTATATCTCGGGTATCTCAAGCTCGAAGAGACGCTTCACGAACTCCTTGTGAGTACGGGATATCTTGACGGTAGGCTTTCTGTCGCGGTTGAATATGCCCACAACATACACCTTGACGATATCTCCCACATTCAGGGTCTCTCCGGGTATCATTTCGTTCTTGAAGAAATATATCTCATTCTTGTCGATAAGTACGGTTGCATTGCCCGTGTTGGGCTCGATACGAAGCACTGTTGCGGAAACTATGTCGTTTTCCTTGCCCTCGAACTGTGCTATCAGCTTGTTCTTTTCAAATTCCTTGATATCGTGTCTGATAGACTGCTTTGCATTCTGTGCGGCAACACGTCCGAACCGTGCGGTGGGCATCTTATATGCGATAACGTCGCCCACCATGCAGTTGGGCTCGATAGTCCTTGCCTCGTCGATGTTTATCTCGTTGATGTAGGTAGGCTCGTCGTCCACGACATTTCTCATGAAGATAACGTCAAAAATGCGCTTGTCGGGGTCCACGTCTATCCTTGCGAATTCCTCGCAGTCGGGATATTCTCTCTTGACAGCCTTCAGAACGCCCTGCTTTATCTTGTCGATAAGCATTTCCATGGGTATCCCGTTTTCCCGTGAAATCAGCTCCAATGATTCAAAAATCTCGTTATCCATTTTTTCTTATTCCTCCTGATTATTATTGCATATGTGCAGATTATTTATCAATCATCTATATCATCGAACAGATCCTCGTCGTCGCAGAGCTTGACGAAGGCTGTTTCGGAAAGCTTTACCGTGACCGTTTCGTCCTGCTGATTCACGGCGGTCAGCTCATTTTTGTCCCTGTCGAAGGCGGTCATCACGGCGATGAATTCCTTGACTCCGTCCGTTTCCCTGATGTACCTTATCCTTACGGGGCAGTCGATGAACTCCTCGAAATGCTCGGGACGGCGGAGCGTTCTTCCCAGTCCGGGAGAGCCCACCTCCAGGATATAGCTCTCGTCGATAGGGTCCTTTTCGTCAAGTGCCTTTGACAGCGGTCTTGACAGATTCTCGCAGTCGTCCATCGAGATACCGTCGGGACTGTCGATATACACCCGCAGATAATGGAGAGAGCCTTCCTTTTCAAAGACCACGTCCCAGATAGAAATCCCCAGCTCATCGGCGATAGGCTTTGCAATTTCGTACACCTTAGCGGCGGTATTCCCGCCCTTTTTTCCGCTCATCGGCAAACCTCCAAACAAACAAGAAAGACCGGATTGCTCCGATCTTTTGACTTTATCTATGCTGTATTTATAGTATAACACATATCCTCGGAAAATGCAAGCTTTTTTTGAAAAAATATTGGCTCACGGGGATATTTGTGCAATTTAACGAGAAAAAAATCAATCGCATATAACTCCGCCGCCCACGACGATATCTCCGTCATAGAAAACGCATGCCTGCCCCGGAGCTGCCGCTCGGACGGGCTCGTCGAAGACTATTTTCATTCTGCCGTTCGTTTCGGGGTATATCACCGCTGACTGCTCCCTTGCGGAATATCTTGTCTTTGCGGTAACTCTCACAGGCTCCGTGACCTCGGACACCGAGATAAGATTCACGTCCCGCAGCATTAGCTCCGTTTTCATAAGCTCCTCGGAGCTGCCCAGCGTTACCGTATTATCGCGGACATTCTTCTCTGTGACAAATACGGGCTTGCCGAAGGTCACACCCAGTCCGCGCCGCTGTCCTATGGTGTAGTTGATGATACCGCTGTGCGTGCCGATGACATTTCCCTCACGGTCGATAAAATCCCCCGTTTTCGGAGAATATCCCGCAAATCGTCCGATAAAATCCGCATAATTGCCGTCGGGGACGAAGCATATATCCTGACTGTCGGGCTTATTAGAGTTGACAAGCCCGTATTCCTCCGCAAGCCCGCGGACGTGAGCCTTGTCCGTGCCGAACAGCGGAAACAGCGTATGTGCAAGCTGCTCCTGGGTCATGGTATACAGCACATAGGTCTGGTCCTTATGACGGTCTGCGGGTCTCATTAGCAGATACCGTCCCCATTCCGCGTCGAACCGCACATCGGCGTAATGTCCCGTGGCGATATAGTCAAAGCCCAGCAGCTGCGCCCTTTTCAGCATGATGTCGAATTTCAGGTGCTTGTTGCAGAGAATGCAGGGATTGGGAGTCTCCCCGCCGATATAGCTCTCCGCAAAGGGAGCCATGACCATTTTCCGAAATTCGGCGGTATAGTTGAAGGTATAGTGCTCAATGCCTATCCTTCGGCAGACGCTTTTCGCGTCGTCCACGTCGCTTAATGAACAGCAGCCGCCCTCCTCGGGGAAATCCTCCCCAAGGTCTTCATTGGTATACAGCCGCATGGTGCAGCCGCTGACGTCATATCCTTGATTTTTCAGTATCAGTGCCGCCGCGGAGCTGTCCACTCCGCCGCTCATGCCCACAAGAACTTTTTTGCTCATTATATCCCTCCTTTTCGGATAATCGTAAAAATCCGTCTTACCGAAGCAAGACGGATGATAATTATTTGTTCAAGCTTAGTGAGGTATGATACTCAGCAGAACGCCCGCCGCAACAGCCGAGCCGATAACGCCCGCAACGTTGGGTCCCATAGCGTTCATAAGCAGGAAGTTTGTGGGATCGTACTCTGCGCCCACCTTCTGGGAGATACGTGCAGCCATAGGCACCGCAGATACACCCGCAGAACCGATAAGGGGATTTACCTTGCCCTTTGTTACAACGTACATGAGCTTGCCGAAAAGCACGCCGCATGCAGTTCCGAGGCAGAATGCGATGACGCCGAGAAGGATGACCTTTAAGAATGCCATGCTGATGACCTTGTCCGCTGTGGTGGTAGCACCAACGGAAACGCCCAGCAGGATAGTTACAATGTTCATAAGCTCGTTCTGCGCAGTCTTAACAAGTCTCTCGCAGACGCCGCTCTCCTTAAGGAGATTGCCCAGCATCAGCATTCCGACCAGTGTGGTAGCGTCGGGAACGAGAAGTGCGATGACGATAGTAACGAGAATGGGGAAGATTATCTTCTCAGTCTTGGAAACGGGACGGAGAGAATCCATTCTTACGAGACGTTCCTTCTGAGTGGTGAGTGCCTTCATGATAGGCGGCTGGATAACGGGAACGAGCGCCATGTAGGTATACGCCGCAAGTGCGATAGTACCCGTATCAACGGAGAAGCCTCCGCCGTTAAGCAGCTGGCTGGATACGAATATGGAGGTAGGACCGTCCGCACCGCCGATGATAGCGATAGAACCCGCCTCACGGTCGGAAAATCCCAGAAGAGCAGCGCCCACGAAGGTGAAGAAGATACCGCCCTGTGCGGCAGCTCCCAGCAGGAAGCTCTTGGGGTTTGCGATAAGGGGCGCAAAGTCTGTCATACAGCCTATGCCGAGGAATATCAGCGGCGGGAATATCTCGAATTTAACGCCTATGTAGAATACGTCCAGCAGTCCGCCGTCTTTGAAAATATTTCCGAGGGAGATATCGGTGCCCTCGAAAAGCTCGGGGTGGTACATATTTGAATTCGGAAGGTTTGTGAGCAGCATACCGAAAGCTATCGGCAGCAGCAGAAGGGGTTCGAACTGTTTCTTGATCGCAAGGTACATGAACACAAAGGAAATAAGGATCATTACTCCCTGCTGCCATGTAAGATTTGCAATACCCGACTCTTCAGCCAAGGCTGCAAGTGTTTCTAAAAAATTCTCTAACATCTATAGATTTCCTTTCTCTCAGTTTTCCCGCAAGATCAGAATGGTCTTGTATTTTCGGCAGCGCCTGCATTTCCCCATGCGCCTCTGCGGGTTCCTCCGCTGCGCTTTATGCCTGTAAGGCGGAAGGTCTTTCCCGTCTCCGCGCTCATGGCAGCCACTGCAGCTGCGATAACTGCAACGATCTCATCGCTGATACCGTCCTCAACAACGGGAGCAGGTGCAGCCTTCGGTGCGGGAGCGGCCTTGATTTCCTCCTTAGGTGCGGGTGCCGCCTTCTTCTTTTTTGCTCCGTTCACAGCCTTGAATACCTTATCCATAAGCCATACGAACAGAATAAGAAGAATAAGTGCAAGGAATACGATCGAGATTCCGGAAAGAACAACAGAACCTACAAATGTTCCGTCCATCTGCATATTCATATTTTTACAACTCCTTCTATTTATTGGTATATATTTTCCGTGCAGCATGAATTATTTTCACATTACACTATTCTATACTATTATACCTCATTTTTCAAAAAATTGCAATAACTATTCGGAATTTATTTTGACAATTTATAAAATATATTTTGAAATTTGTATTAACGAATAATCATGTACGCATCACCCGGTACATAGTACTTAGTCCTTGGTTCTGAGCTGTCAGCGATCAGCCATTAGCAATCAGCAAATTATTACTATGGACTTAGTACAAAGCACTATTCAATTCATATTCCGTTCACACATGCCGTGAAAAAGTATTGTATAATATTCCTGACTGACATATCACACAGGAGGTATATCATGGAAGAAAATATCACAATAATCGAAAAGCTGCTTGACAAGCTCGTTGACTATCTCCCTACCCTCGGCTCGGCGGCGCTGCTGCTGCTCGTCGGGCTTATCGTCAAGAAGATAGTCCTGTCCATTCTCGGAAAGGGGCTTGACAAAAGCAGGCTCGACAAGACCATTCACGGCTTTATCCGTTCCGCGGCGGATGTACTTATCACTATACTTATTATTATAATAGTGCTTTCCACCATGGGCATTCCCATGACGTCCATTATCGCCGTGCTAAGCGCTGCGGGACTTGCTATCAGCCTTGCGCTCCAGAACAGCCTCTCCAATGTGGCGGGCGGATTCATCATTCTCTTCTCCCACCCCTTCAAGGCGGGGGACTACATCTCCGCCGCGGGCGTTGAGGGCACCGTCGAGGAGATAACCGTCATCAACACCAAGATAACCACCATCGACAACAAGGCGGTATATATCCCCAACGGCACTCTTGCGGGGGCTACCGTCACCAACTACACCAGCGAGGGCATGCGCCGCGTGGACCTGACCTTCTCCGTTTCCTATGAGGACGATTCGGGAAAGGCTGTTTCCGTCATCATGGACGTATGCAAGAATCATCCGAAGGTGCTGTCCGACCCTGCGCCCTTTGTGCGGGTCAGCGCTCTTGCTTCAAGCTCGGTGGATATAGTATCCCGCACATGGGTGAACTCCGCCGACTACTGGGACGTATACTTCGACCTTGTTGAACAGGTAAAAGCTGCATTTGACGAAAATAATTTCACCATTCCTTACAGTCATGTCAATATTCATAACATCAAAGACTGATTATTAGCACTCTATATTATCAACTGTTAGCACTCTTTGCGTAAGAGTGCTAATTTTCATCTCATTTTCACAGTAACGTAATTTTTTCATCATATGAGGGCATTATTATATAGACATAAAGAAAAAGAAAGGGTGTTACCGATGGAGAACATATCATCAGAAGCACGTTTTAACACAACAAAATAACTAAAATATTGGAGGAATCGTTATGTTTGGACTTACACCTTATGAAAGACAGTTTTTCGCACCGTTCTTCGGAGAATTTGAAAAGGCTTCCAATTCTCCCGGACTCCCCGGCTTCAAGACCGATATCAAGGATACGGGCGACAGCTACGTTATCGAAGCCGAGCTCCCGGGCTTTAAGAAGGAGGACATCAAGATAGACATCAACGGCGACAGCATGACTATCTGCGCCGAGAACACCAAGACCACCGAGGAAAAGGACGACAGCAGCTATATCCGTCGTGAGCGCACCTTCGGCTCCGTCGCAAGGACATTCGATATCAGCGAGATACGCTCCGCCGACATCACCGCCGCTTTTGAGAACGGTATCCTTACCCTTGACCTTCCCAAGAAGCAGGCTTCTGCTCCCGCTAACCGCAGACTTGAGATCAAGTGACCTCATCTACGACAAAATAGATCATCATAATATTCAAGGAGGAATTTATATGTTTGGAATCACACCTTATGAGAAAAAGTTTTTCGACCCGTTCTTCGGTGACTTTGACAAAGCATTTAATTCGTCCGCACTGCCCGGCTTCAAAACCGACGTAAAGGACACGGGCGACCGCTACATCATCGAATCCGAGCTTCCCGGCTTCAAGAAGGAGGATATCAAGATAGACATCAGCGGCGACGTAATGACCATCTCGGCTGAGAACACCCGCACTGCCGAGGAAAAGGACGAAAACGGCAGCTATATCCGCCGTGAGCGCACCTTCGGCTCCGTCGCAAGGACATTTGACATCAGCGAGATACGCTCCGAGGACATTTCGGCGTCCTACAATGACGGAGTGCTTACTCTTGAGCTCCCCAAGAAGACCGCCACCGAGCCCGAGGTCCGCAGACTGGAGATCCGTTGATTATAGATGTGCTGTAACAGCATAGCATAAAAAAGCAGGAAACAACAAGCCTCACAGCTTCTTGTTTCCTGCTTTTAATTTTTGATCGGGTATGAACTCAGCCTTCGGACTTCATCTTTGCAAAGCACTCGCTGCAATATACAGGGCGATCCTCTCTGGGTCTGAAAGGAACTCTTGCGATCTTGCCGCAGGAAGCGCAGGTCGCCTCGAACATTTCTCTCTCAGCTCTTGCACCGTTCTTTCTTGCGTCGCGGCATGCCTTGCAGCGCTGGGGCTCGTTTACAAAGCCCTTTTCAGCATAGAATTCCTGTTCGCCGGCAGTGAAAACGAACTCATTTCCGCATTCCTTGCATACTAATGTCTTGTCTTCGTACATTTTATTTTCCCTCGCTTAAAAAATTTTTGGACCTGAGGACGGATTCACACCGACACCTTTGATAAAACAACGCTCTTAGATTTAAGCTACTTGGTCATATAGATTTGAATTACGTACTATTCCCCGTACAGCTTTTTAAGCTTTCTGCGCACACGCTGGACGGCGTTATCCACCGATTTTTCGGGAATGCCGAGAGTCTGTGCGATGCTGCCGTAGGAAGCGCCCTCCAGATAGAGCCTGAAAATGCTGTATTCCTTTTCGGAAAGCAGCTGTGCCATTTCGGCGTCAAGCTCCCGTTCCATGATAATGGTCTCGGGGGTAAGGCTGTCGGTCACATCGAGATACTCCTCCGCAACAGGCTGGATATGCTTATCGGCAGAGCGGAGAACGGAAATTATCCAGTTGGTAACGCAGACGGCGATATATGAGGAAAAGCTCCTGCACTTATCCGCATCGAAGGACCTGACCGCGCGGAAAGCCGCCAGATATGCTTCCGATTCGAGATCGTCTCGTGAGACCTTATCGCAGGCGAACTCAGCCGCCCTTGCTCTTATCAGCGGAGTATATCTTCCGATAAGCTCCTCAGCGTAATCGGACCTCTGGGGGTATTTCTGCGACAATGCCGCAAGCTCCATATCGGAAAGTCCGCCGATATCCTCAGCGGAATTTTTTTTATTGTTGGTGCGCATACACTATCCCCGGGACCTCTCAAACAGTCTTATTTCTTATATTTTACAATTCTTTTTTCCATTTGTCAAGAGAATTTAATAGTTTTTAATGAAAATAGATATTTTTTGTTAATAATAATTAAATAGGTCGCTGTTATTTCAGCAAATTTAACAACCCAAAAATGTCAGTTCTTCCCATAAAAAGTCAAAAAGTGCGGCACAGAAACTCCATGCCGCACACACTATACATCAATGCATAAAATCACAGAGAGCCTTATTATGCCTGTACATACTCTTTACGTCCCGAAGAGAAGATATCTCCGCCGCTGCAGTCGTCTGCCACCGTCAAAGGGAACTTGCGTATTTCAAGCCGTTTTACCGACTCGCAGCCTAAGTCCTCAAAGGCAACTACCTCGCAGCTTTTTATGCAGCCGCAAGCCAATGCGCCTGCGCCTCCGATAGCGCAGAGATACACCGCCTTATTGCGGACCACCGCCTTGCGGACCTCTTCGTTACGCTCGCCCTTGCCTATCATAGCGCAGAGTCCCAGATCAAGCAGCCGGGGCGCGAACTTATCCATTCTGCTGGAGGTCGTGGGACCGCAGGAGCCGATAGGCATGCCCTCGGGCGCGGGAGTGGGACCCGCATAATAGATGACAGCGTCCCTGATATCCACGGGAAGGGGCTTGCCCTCGTCAAGCAGCGCATTGAAGCGCTTATGGGCAGCGTCTCTTGCGGTATATATGGTACCGCTGAGCAGCACCTTATCTCCCGCTCTGAGCTTATCGCAGTATGTACGCAGCTCGTCAACAGTCAGATCATATATTTTCGCCATCAGACAAAACTCTCCGAAGCATTACTTAACCTTGGGATTTATCTCGTTCGAGCCGCCTCTTGACGCCTCTGCCTCGATATCCTTAGCCATCTTCTCGATCTCGCTGAGGTCGAAGGTGAACTTAGGCGCGGGCTTGGGAGGTGCAGCCTGCTGTCTTGCAACGGGCGGGATAGGTCTGGGAGCAGGCTTGGGAGCCTCTTCCTTGGGAGCAGCCGCTGCTGCGGAAGCTGCGGCAGGTCTGGGAGGGATAGGCTTTGCTGCGGGCTTTTCGGGAGCGCGGGGAGCCGCATGGTCCAGAGAAGGGGGTATCTTTCCGTTCTTGAAGAACTCGGTGGATTCCTCGATAGTGGAGTGAGTGCTGTCGATCCTTGCAACAGCGTCGGAATGGAAGGATTCGATAGCAGCCTTGATAGCGGCGATCTTGTTGTCCATTTCGGATACCTCTGCGAGAACGAGTGCCTTCATTTCGGCAGCAGCCGCCTTCATCTCGGCAGACTTATCCTCTGCGTCGGCAATAATAGCGGAGGACTTGTCCTCTGCGTCGGTAATGAGCTTATTAGCCTTTTCATCTGCGCTCTTAACGATAGTGGAAGCCTTGGAGTTAGCGTCATCAACGACCTGATTAGCGAGCTTCTTAGCGTCCTCGTCCATTTTCTGAGCGTTTGCCTTAGCCTGATTAACGATAGTATTCGCAGTCTTCTGAGCCTCGATAAATACGTTGCTGAGATCCATAGCGCTGGTATCGGTGGAAGCTGCGGCAGCCTTGTTCTTAGCGTCAACGAGCTGATTTTCGAGATCGGCGTTCTTAGCCTTCAGCTCTTCGATCTCCTTATCCTTTGCAGCGGAGCTTTCCTCAATATCCTTCATCTGCATCTTAAGGCTGTCGTTATTTGCCTGAAGATCGGCGATCTTCTTCTTATCCTCTTCGAGGAGCTTTTCATATTTTTCGGCGTCGGAGCTGTTTCCGCCGCTTTCAGCAAGAAGATTGGTCTTCTGATCAAGCTCTTCCTGAAGGGTATAAATCTTAGTATTAAGTTCGTCTACGTAATTAAGTACGTCTTTTTTATCAAATCCGCCGAAGCTGACAGTTTTGAGAAATCCTGTTCCGTCCATCGTGAATACCTCCATCTGGTAAAATAATCGCCGCAGGTGTAATACACAATCGTATATTAATCCTACATTATAACTGTATTTTAATTATATCACAACAAGAGGAAAACATCAAGGAATATTCCCAAAAATATTTTAACAAAAAATTGCTAAAAATTTTGTTATATTTGATACCTTAAACGTTTTCGGAGATTTTTCACGAGCCAATACTGTAATTATTGCACAAAAATACATGAAAGAATCTTAAAAAAATACAGTTCCCGCAGACAGACGCCTCACTCGCCAAGTCCACGGAAATAGGCGGCTATCCTTTCGACAAGCTCTGCGATATAGAGCTTCGCCTCGATCTTTTCGGGCTGCTTCAGCATGTCCGCCTCCTCCTCGGAGATGTAGTCTCCGCATTCATCGAACACCTCATCCTCGGACCTGTCCGCAAAGCAGGGCAGACACAGCGGCGGATACATCACGCACCACCAGTTATGCCCCTCACCGCTTCCGAGGGTTATCCGCAGAGCGGTATAATCCCCCTCGGGCACGGTCAGGTCGCCGTAGACGCGCTTGTCGAAGTGCATTTCCGCCAGCTCCGCCGAAGCTGTGTAGTCAAAGCCGTTTTCGGAGAGCACCTCGTCGGCGATGAGTTCAAATTCATCGAGATTATCCTCCGCAGCGGCGAGGACCTCCTCACGGGTGGTGCAGTCTGCGAAGATGTCCTCCGAGCGGCTGATGAGCTCGTCCCGGACGGCAAGCTTTACTGCCTGATCCTCGTCGGAATCGGAGTTCGCGGGGATATGCAGCCGAAGTACGTTTTGGGTGATATTATCATAGTGTCCGTACACGTCGGAGACCGACGCGCATAGCAGCGAAATAACAAGTCCTGTGGCTGCGGCAAGGGTTTTCGCATCATATCTGTTCATAAATCTCTTCCTTTCGGTATGTATTCGCTTTCTGTTCCAATTATTGGCTTTTATAGCCAATTTATTCAAATTTTTTGAATTTTTTTATTTTTTTCAAAAACCTATTGACATTTCAGAATAACCGTGATATAATAATAAAGCATTAACCGAGAGGAACAATTCCTTGAAGTTCGATGTGTGCTGTTTTAGCTCAGTTGGTAGAGCACATCCTTGGTAAGGATGAGGTCGTCAGTTCAAATCTGATAAACAGCTCCAAATCCCCGGAACTGTTTTCTGTTCCGGGGATTTTTTTATCTTACTCTTATTCGTCATATTTCGTAAAAAATCATTAAAATCATATTGACAAATTAACAACAATATGATATACTGACTGTATCGGTACGTTCTCCGCTTCGGCGGGATTTTACAAATTACGGGGAAATGACGGTACGGCACTATTTATCTCAGAACGCCGCTTAGGATATATTATTCGTCCCCGACAGAAGATCTGCTTTCTGTCGGGGATTTTTCATATCTGCCGCCCCTCGGATAATTCGGAGGAGATCATTATGAACCTTAACGGCATCGACTTTGACACCTATCTTAAAAACTATCCCGACAAAAACGGCTATTTCGGAAAGTACGGCGGAGCATATATCCCCGACGATCTCAAAAAGGCTATGGACGAGATCACCGAGGCCTACTTCACTATCTGCAAATCCAGCAAGTTTATCGGCGAGCTCCGCAGGATACGCCGCGAATTTCAGGGCAGACCTACCCCTATTTCCTACCTTGAACGCCTTTCCAACAGTCTCGGTCATGTTCAGCTTTACGTCAAGCGCGAGGACCTGAACCACTCGGGCGCTCACAAGCTCAACCACTGCATGGGAGAGGCTCTCCTTGCTAAATATATGGGCAAGAAAAAGGTCATCGCCGAGACCGGTGCAGGTCAGCACGGCGTTGCTCTCGCTACCGCGGCAGCTTACTTCGGTCTTGAATGCGATATCTACATGGGCGCGGTGGATATCAGAAAACAGGCTCCCAACGTTGCAAGAATGAAGATACTCGGCGCAAACGTCATCGAAGTCAACGAGGGACTCGCTACCCTCAAGGAAGCCGTTGACGCAGCCTTCGCAGCTTACACTAAGGAATATAAGGACTGCATCTACTGCATAGGATCGGTTGTGGGTCCTCACCCCTTCCCCATGATGGTACGCGACTTCCAGAGCGTGGTCGGCATCGAGGCAAGAGAACAGTTCATCGAAATGACGGGCGAGCTTCCCGACGCAGTTGTTGCCTGCGTGGGCGGCGGCTCAAACGCTATGGGCATGTTCTCGGGATTCCTGAACGACCCCGTTGACATCTACGGCGTAGAGCCTCTCGGAAGAGGCCCCGCTCTCGGCGACCACGCAGCCAGCCTTACATACGGCACAGAGGGCGTAATGCACGGCTTCAACAGCATTATGCTCAAGGACGAAAACGGCGACCCCGCTCCCGTTTATTCCGTAGCAAGCGGTCTGGACTATCCCTCCTCGGGTCCCGAGCATGCCTTCCTCCGCGACTGCGGCAGGGTAAAGTACGACGTTGTCACCGACGATGAGACTATCGACGCTTTCTTCACTCTTTCCAGAATGGAGGGCATTATCCCCGCCATAGAAAGCTCCCACGCCGTTGCATATGCAATAAAGCTTGCAAAGGAGATGGACAAGGGCTCCGTTCTTATCAACCTCTCGGGCAGAGGCGACAAGGACATGGACTACATAATCGAAAAATACGGTATAAGATAACTTTCCCCAAATAGATCAACGGGACTGCCGCGCATTGTACGGCAGTCCCGTTTTTTCGTTTACTCGCAGAACCTGCTCTCCAGCATAGTCACCGCGTCGGTCCGCGATATGCCCAGCGAATACGCGACCTCGCCGCTCACCGACCTCATGGTGTTCTGCAGAAGATTTTCCTCGTAGGAATACATATACTTGCCAAGGCTGTGCCGCTCCGCCTTCTTCACGCACAGCGATTTCAGCAGCGCCGTAAGCTCGGGGATATCTCCCTCGGACAGTATCTCTCCGAAATGCTTTCTCCGCTCTCTGCTGTCATCTATCCACACGCTTTCCATATCCTTTATGCTGCTCAGAAGCCCCTCTGCCTGCTCCTTTGTCATGGGAGTGCGGAGCTGCGCCTTATCCTCGGGGACAAATATGGAAAGTATTTTCTCAAATATGGGTATAAGCTTGTAGAACTTCGTGCCGCTGCGGTCTTCCTCCGCCGCAAGGGTACATACTCCGTTGGTTTTGTATACGTAGTTATTTCCTATCTCCGGCATTTTTTTACCTTCCTTTTCGACAATAAAGCCCCTTTTTTCCGTTCTTCTTATACTGATCCCCGATTAAAAAGTGTACAAAAAATCAAGCTAAAACTTGAATATATGGTTTTTGCGCAGATTTTTTGTTTACACTTTTATCGGAGATTAGGGCAACACCGCACAAAGCTTGTGCGCAAGATGCGCCGTCAGATTTTTTGTCAGATTGTATAGAAATTTCGCAGGCGGGCTGACGCCCGGCAAGAAATTTCTGTGCAATATGACGGAAAATCTGCAAGCAGATTGCATGCAA
>JALEMR010000004.1 GCA_022768245.1 Oscillospiraceae bacterium | reverse complement strand
TCGTGGAGGTGCTTGATGAAGGGATTTACGAATATCAGTACCAGACCGATAAGCAGACCGTAAATACCGGTAGACTCCGCAACGGCGCAGCCGATGAACATTGTTGTGGTAGCGGAGCTCTTAGCCTCGGGCTGTCTGCCGATAGTTTCGATAGCCTTGCCGACAGCGTAGCCTTCACCGATACCGGGGCCGATACCTGCGATAAGCGCAAGACCTGCGCCTATGCCCTGACCTGCGAGAACGATAGCACGAGCGATGAGCTCGGTCTGTTCTAATGTCTGATTTTCCATTGATTAAAAACTTCCTTTCCGTTAAATTATGAGATGCGTTATGCTATTCCTTTTCCGGATTTGCCGCATCTCCCACATATGCCATGGTGAGCATAATGAAAACGTAAGACTGGACCACTCCCGAGAACAGGTCGAAGTAGATCGAGAACAGTGCCGGGATACCTATCTGGAATATCTTGAAATGCTCCAGAGATATGCCGATAAGTCCGTAAACTGCGTTGCTCGCCAGTGTGAGCGCCGCATAGATAAGGGACGTGATTATCATTCCGCCCGCCATATTTCCGAACATACGGATAGCCATTGAAATGGGGGTCGCCACTTCGCTTAAGATGTTTATGGGAGTTATGACGGCAACAGGCTCGGTAAAGCCCTTCAGATAGCCGCCGAAGCCGTTGTTTCTTATCTTCCAGTAGGTTATGAGCACAAAGGTCATCAGTGCCCAGGTACCCGTACAGTTGATATCGACGGTCATACTCCGCAGTCCGAACAAGCTCAGCAGAGCGCCGAACAGCGCAAAGCAGAATATCGTCGCCAGATAGGGAGCGTAATAGGTCATTTTGGGACCCATCGTATCGCTGACAGTCTTTTCAAAGAAGTTGACTATCCACTCGGCAGCTGCCTGCCTTTTAGTCTCGGGGACCACCTTAAGGTCGTGAGTGAGCCACAGTATCAGCAGCGTCAGCACAATAATAACGATCCAGCCGGTCACAAGAGTTTCGGAAATAGCAATTTCCCTGCCTCCGACCATAAAGGTTATTATTTTGCGGGGGCCGACTACTTCTATTTCCATACTGCATTATCCTCCTTTCCTTAGCAAGGATAACGGCTTTCAAAGATAGAATACTCGGAGAGAGTCCTCAATATTTTTTCCTCAAAGCCCGCACCGTATAGATGGCCTTCGGGTAAAACAGGGGCAGGCACACAGCCGCAGGGTTTGTCCAGGGTAGCTTGAAGCCTGCGACGATAGCCGCGCCCATGATGGTCATTCTTATCAGATAGAATGAGAACATATAGCGCTTCGCCTGTTTCAGCGGACGTTCCACGGTATGCTCGGAGGCATAGCCCAGCAGTGTGATATTCACAAGCATAGCCAGCGTGCCGAGAGCAAGTCCCGCGGGAATTTCCGCAGTAAAGCCATAAAACGGCAGAGTTGCAAGATATATGACAATGTCGATCGCAAGAGTCCGCGGCAGCAGCATATCAAGCTCATTGTTGACCATTTTGCTCAAGAATTTTATCCGCAAGCCTCTTCCTCTTTTCCTTATCCGCACATATCTTTTTACACATCTATCATTATACCACAAACGTTTATGATTTGCAATATTTAACGGAGTAAATTAAAAGAATTGTAACTTTTATTGCACAATTTGTACATCATTTCCAATTGATGTCGTGCATAGTGTTAAACAATATCGGATAGATTTTGTTTAAAATAAAGAAATTTAACTATAATTTCAAAATATATCAAATATATATTCACTATTCGCAAGAATATCGTGACCTTTCGCAAACAAAATCTCCGCCGCCCGCCGATTTTCCCCCAAACGGGGACTTTCGGCAGGACGGCGTTCATCACATCATACATACGTGACAAGTATCTTCTCCGTCTCTTCCCTCCGCAGAGCGATAACTGCCCCTCGGATAAGATATGCGGTAGGGTCTCCCGACGGGCTTCGGTTCAGGCAAAGCACCTCCGTCCCCTCTATCAACCCTATATCATGGAGACGGCGGCGCATAGCTCCCTCGTTGTACATGCTGCGGACCCTGCATCTGCCGCCCTCTCTGACCCCGCAGAGACTTATCTGTTCACTCATCTATATAGATTCTCCTTATTATGTTCACACTCGGATAATGTATGCGAGCCGTCCCAACTGCGGCTCTATACTATTATATTCGGGGTGTGAATTTGCGTGAATATCGGTTCCCTGCGGCGAATATAATTTATCGATAGACCTTATATTGCAAAGGGGAAATATCTATGAGCAGGAAAACCGCCGCAAAGCATGCTTTGCTTATCGTCATATTCACTGTTATCGCCGCACTTATCCTAATTCTGGCAGCAAAGCTGTCCGAAACCACGGACGATACGAAGTACGAGATGAGCTCCAACGCCATGAGAGTGGAGTTTCTCAACAGCTGCGGACTTATCGTCAAGCCCGCCCCCGAGGTGCAGGAGATAAGGATACCCAAAAAATTCGGCACGATATACGAGGAATATAACCGGCTCCAACAGTCCCAGGGCTTCGACCTGACGCCCTATGCGGGACGGGAGGCGGTGCTGTGCAGCTACACTGTGCTGAACTGTCCCGAGCACCCCGATAACGTGGTGGCGAACCTGCTGCTGTGCGACGGGAAGCTCATCGCCTGTGACCTGACCCTCAACGAGGAAAACGGCTTTACACAGGCACTTATCACCGTTCCACAATAGGGTATGTCCGAAAAATTCTCTTTTTTGTACAAATTATACTTTCCGTATGCGGCTCGGCTTTGTTGATCATCACGGCGGCAGAAACCGACAGGAAAAATCTGCCCGCAATATAATGTGCAATATAAATAATTTCTCGTCGTTTTTTCGGCGAAGATTATTTGTATTGCACATTTTTCGTTTTCGGGATAGATCCGACGTTCATTTTTCAATTTCCTAAAAACCGAGTATAATAATAAGGTAATTTATTTTTGTATTATAAGGTGGTTGTTTTAAATGAACGAAAGATACGAGCTTAACAAGAATCTGGCACAGATGCTCAAGGGCGGCGTCATCATGGACGTAACTACTCCCGAGCAGGCAAAGATCGCCGAGGAAGCGGGCGCATGCGCAGTTATGGCGCTGGAGAAGATACCCGCCGATATCCGTGCAGCGGGCGGCGTTGCAAGAATGAGCGACCCTAAGATGATAAAGGGCATTCAGGCAGCGGTCTCTATCCCCGTTATGGCAAAGTGCCGCATCGGTCACTTTGCAGAGGCTCAGATACTTGAAGCTATCGAGATAGACTACATCGACGAGAGCGAGGTGCTCTCCCCCGCCGATGACAAATATCATATCGACAAGACACAGTTCAAGGTACCCTTCGTATGCGGTGCCAAGGACTTAGGCGAGGCTCTCCGCAGAATTTCCGAGGGCGCTTCCATGATACGCACCAAGGGCGAGCCCGGCACAGGCGACGTTGTTCAGGCTGTCCGCCACATGAGAATGATGCAGAGCGAGATACGCCGTCTGACCTCCATGTCCCCCGACGAGCTCTATCAGGCCGCAAAGGATCTGCAGGTAGACTATGACCTCGTGAAGTTCGTTGCCGAGAACGGCAAGCTCCCCGTTGTAAACTTCGCAGCAGGCGGCGTGGCTACTCCCGCAGACGCTGCTCTTATGATGCAGCTTGGCGCAGAGGGCGTGTTTGTCGGAAGCGGTATCTTCAAGTCGGGCAACCCCGCAAAGAGAGCCGCTGCTATCGTAAAGGCTGTCACAAACTTTAAGGACGCTAAGCTTATCGCAGAGCTTTCCGAGGACCTCGGCGAAGCTATGGTAGGCATCAACGAGCAGGAGATAGCTCTCCTTATGGCTGAAAGAGGAAAGTAATGACTGTCGGCGTACTCGCCTTACAGGGCGCATTCATCGAGCACGAGAAAATGCTGGCAAGGCTCGGTGCGGACAGCTTTGAGATACGTCAGAAAAGCGATCTGGACCGCAGCTTCGACAGGCTCATTATCCCCGGCGGAGAGAGCACCGTTATGGGAAAGCTGCTCCGTGAGCTTGACATGATGGACGATATCAGAAAGCTTATCACAGACGGCATGCCCGTTTTCGGCACCTGCGCGGGACTTATCCTGCTGGCTGAAAGGATAGAGAACGACCCTGCCGTTCATCTGGGAACTATGTCCATCGAAGCGTGCAGGAACGCCTACGGCAGACAGCTGGGCAGCTTCTTCACCGAGGATAAATTCAACGGGAAAACTATCCCCATGACCTTTATCCGCGCGCCTTATATCTCAAAGGCTGCGGACAGCGTGGAGATACTCTCCGTCACCGACGGCAGGATAACCGCCGCCCGTGAAAAGAACATGCTTGCAACGGCATTCCACCCCGAGCTTAACAGTGATACCTCGGTGCACGAATATTTTCTGAATATGTGATCATTGCGGCGGGAGATTTTCCTGCCGCTTTTATGTTTCAATTTTTTTCGGAAAAACTATTGACAGAACGGCGAAAAAGTTGTATAATAACATAGTCGTCCGAAAATCGGGGCGTAACTCAGTTTGGTAGAGTGCTTGGTTTGGGACCAAGATGCCGCAGGTTCAAGTCCTGTCGCCCCGACCATTTTTTCGGATAGGTTCTTATGTGAACAAATTGTAAATAATGTGATTTCCTATTGACAAATCCGTCTCGCTGTGGTATACTAATAAAGTCGCTTGATGAAAGAGACGAAAACGCTTTGAACTTGTTGAGAATTTAAACAATTTGTTAAATTTTCAAAATGACTTGACAAAGCAGTGAGAGTGTGATATAATAATTAAGTCACATGAAACGACAGCAATTTTGCTGGTGTAGCTCAGTTGGTAGAGCAGCTGATTTGTAATCAGCAGGTCGGGGGTTCAAGTCCGTCCACCAGCTCCATTACTGATCGCAAGATCGGTTTTTATAGCCTATATCCTTTACGGGTATAGACACGCTGCGGAGGAGTTCCCGAGTGGCCAAAGGGGGCAGACTGTAAATCTGTTGCTTTTCAGCTTCGATGGTCCGAATCCATCCTCCTCCACCAAAACCTTGCAAGTAAGCTTGCAAGGTTTTTTTATGCAAAGATAAATTTGTCGGATTTTAATATATTACTGCGGATATGTTTAAAATATCAGTGCAGAATATACGTAACG
>JALEMR010000083.1 GCA_022768245.1 Oscillospiraceae bacterium | reverse complement strand
TGTGCGCCGTAGCCGGGAACCAGGAAGAAGGTGTGAGGAAGCTTAGCTCTCATTTCGGCGAGCTGCTCGGGGTAGGTAGCACCCACAACAGCGCCCACAGCAGAATAGCCGTACTCGCCCACAGTATCAACACCCCACTGCTCGCACATATCGCCCATAGTTTCGTAAATGGTCTTGTCGCCGATGTGCTTGTCCTGGAGCTCGCCCGAGGAGGGATTAGATGTCTTCACCAGAACGAAGATGCCCTTGTCCTGAGCCTTGCATATTTCCAGAGCAGGCTTTATCCCGTCGGTGCCAAGATAGCCGTTTACTGTAAGAGCATCTGCTCCGAAGGCCTCAGCCCTTCCGTCCTTAAGAGTGGTGCTGCCCAGATATGCCGCAGAATATGCTTCCATGGTAGCGCCGATATCGTTTCTCTTACCGTCCAGAATGACGAACATGCCCTTGCTCTTTGCATACTCAATGGTATCGTAAAGAGCCTTGACTCCCTGCCAGCCGTACATTTCATAGTACGCAGCCTGAGGCTTTACAGCAGGAACAACGTCATAAATAGCGTCGATAAGACCCTGGTTGAATTCCAGAAGAGCAGCCGCTGCACCTTCAAAGCCGGAGCCGTGCTCAGCGTAAGCCTTTTCCTTGATAAATTCAGGAACATAATCCAGCTTAGGGTCAAGTCCCACCACCGTGGGGTTTTTCATCTCGATGATCTTTCTAATCATTCTGTCAAATGACATTTACAGCACTCCATTCTATATTAAATTATTTACTTTCAAAAATAATCCTGCCCTTAGATATCGTCATTAAATTTTTACCGCGGAGATTTTCACCCTTAAATACGCTATTTTTCGATTTTGAGTGAAGCTCCCCGGGAACTACCGTCCATTCTCTGTCGATATCCACGAGGATAAGGTCTGCGGTACATCCAACCTTTATTTCAACAGGTTCAAGACCCAGAATCCTGCGTGGATTTGCAGACATTATTGAAACCACTCTGTTAAGCGGAAGCTTTCCCGTATGATAAAGTGCAGTAAGAGTTGCCGCCAGCGAGGTCTCCAGTCCCACTACTCCATTAGGAGCCTTGAGGAAGTCACTTTTTTCCTCAGCAGTATGGGGAGCATGGTCGGTAACGATGCAGTCCACCGTTCCGTCGAGAACGCCGTTCAGTACGGCTATCCTGTCCCGTTCCTCACGAAGAGGAGGATTCATTCTGTAATCCGCATCTCGTGAGATAAGCTTTTCATCTGTATATGTGAAATAATGGGGAGCGGTTTCGCAGGTAACGCGGACACCCGCTTTTTTAGCATCTTTTATCATGCTGATGCTGCCCTCAGTGGATACGTGACAGATGTGGATACGCGCATTGCAGGACATCGCAAGAGCTATTTCTCTTGCAGTGATGCTGTCCTCGGAGGCGCGGTCCATACCCTTTACGCCCAGCTGTTCGGATACTCTTCCCTTATTGATGATGCCGCCATTAATGATAGACAGGTCCTCGCAGTGAGAAGCCGCAAGAAGTCCGTTTAAATTGGTGAGCTCCAGTGCTCTTCTCATAAGCTCAGCAGTTTCAACGGGTCTACCGTCATCGGAGATAACTCTTATCCCTGCGGAAACATACTCGTCAAAGTCCGCGAGCTCATTACCCAGCATACCCTTAGTGATGCAGCCCGCAGGATAGACCTCAACTCCCGTAGGAGCAGCCTTTTCCCGGATATAGTCGAACACTTCCCTGTTGTCCGAAGCAGGCTTAGTGTTGGGCATGCAAACAACGCCAGTAAATCCGCCAGCCGAAGCTGCATTACAGCCTGTTACCACGTCCTCCTTGTGAGTAAAGCCAGGGTCCCGCAGATGAACATGCATATCAAAAAGTGCAGGCATAAGCACCCTTCCAGTACCGTCGATAACTCTGTCAGCAGTTTTGCTGATGCCTTCGCTCATCTCCGTGATTTTACCATTTTCAATTAGAATATCGCATATCCTGTCAATGTTTTCGTCAACAGCTCTGACATTTTTTATCAGAATCTCCGCCATATTTTCCTCCTATTCAAGAATGACCGCCATATCGCAGTCGTCTATCTCCCTGACCATCACCTGTACCGACTCGTCCCGAGACGTAGGAACGTTCTTTCCCACATAATCAGGTCTTAATGGAAGCTCACGGTGTCCCCTGTCCACAAGCACAGCCAGCTGAATATTCTTCGGACGTCCCCTGCTCATAACAGCGTCGATAGCGGCTCTGCAGGACCTTCCCGTGAACATGACATCGTCCACAAGGATAACGCTTTTGTCCTTTATATCAAAGGGGATATCGGTCTTGTCGCTGTCAGGGATATTCTTATCATCGTCGCGAAAGGACGTAATATCGAGAACGCCGACCCTTTCGTCATAGCCCTCCAGCTCCTTAAGCTTTGCAGCAATACGTTCGGCGATGTAAACTCCGCGGGACATTATACCTATCAGAACAAGATTTTCGGTCCCTCTGTTCCGCTCTGCGATCTCATAGGAAATGCGCGCAACGGCTCTTTTTATCTGATTCTCGTCCATTATTACCGCTTTCCGGACCATACGGCACCTCCGTTCAACAAAAAACCTGCCGTCAAAGCGGCAGGTCATAATTTCATATAGTCATACTTCAAGCATAAGCCTACGCCGAAGCAGCGCACAAAATCACCTTGCCGACCTCTCTGGATCAACTTAAAGGAGATACATATCTCATTAATTGATATTATTATATCACATTCATGTTCATATGTCAACAAAATATAAAAGTTTACATTTAATTTATCGCTATATTACAAATTATTTTCAAATTGGCGAAAAATATTGGGGATAATGTCGTTTTGTCGGGAATGCACACTATTTATGATGCCGCTCTCTTTTCCTCTTTACCTCGTCAAGACGCAGCTCGAAATGCTCTGCGGAATCGGGGTTAACGTGCTTTTTCAGATCCTCCAGAGGCTTGTCATATTTTTTGTTCCTGATAGTTGGGAACGCTCTGATAAGACGATATGCGGAGCTCTTTTCATCGAGGAGCTTCTCATACTTTTCTCGGAGCAGGGAGTATTCCTCCTTCGGGTCGGGTTTCTCCGCTTCCTCGCGGGAGTTTTTCACTTCCTCTATCTTATTGCTGAGCTTCTCTGCGGCGGCGTCCGTTTTCTGCTTGATCTTATCGTAATTCTCCCTGACGTTGATAGTTCCGTCTGCGAGCACTCCACCTATCTTCTGGGAAAGTGCCAGCATTTTGCTTCCGATAGCGTCCAGCTGCTTCAGCTTATCGTTCAGATTCTTGACCGCCTTCACCGAGGCTACCAGGTCTATGACGATAAGCACCGCCATTACGAGGATTATACCTATCCCGATATTTACGGGTATCATATGTACCACTTTTTCAAAAAACGGCTGAACAGTGTTCATCATGATAACACAGCCGAAGCCGAAAAACAGCGAATTTCTCAGGCAGATAAGTCCCTTATAATTGAAGAACATATGCGAGTAATCCCACCATCTGCTGTGGAAGACCGCCTCCATCAGCAGTCCTACGCCAAGCTCGATGCCCGTACATATGACCGTTGAACAGATGAACAGCGCTATCACCGTACCTTTAAGCGGACGAAGTATCGCAATGATAAGCAATACCCCTACTCCGTATATCGGACATATCGGCATATTCAGAAAGCCGCGGTTCTGATATTCTCCCGTTTCAAAGGTCATGTCTATTATCTCTATCACCCAGCCGATAAAGGACCAGATAAGAAAATAATGAAACATTTCATACAGCGTATATTCGAAAAAGGGTATTACAGTCATTAAATCTTCCTCCATTACGTCACATTAACAAAAATGAAACATATCCGGTGTTTTTTGCATACAAATAAAATTTTATCACGCAGATATGGATTTGTCAAGTTTTTTCGACTCGCAAAAATATTTATTGACATAATAAATATAGCTCCCTCTTCGAATAATTCGATAAATGTGCACATTAAACAAAGAAAACGGACCGAAAAAACAGTCCGTTTTCTGAAAATTATTCTCTTTTACTCCGAACGAAGGGCTATTACGGGGTCCTTCTTTGCGGCGATTCGCGAAGGGATCACTCCCGCTATCACTGTCAGAAGCATACTTATCAGTACAAGTATCACTCCCGCTGCCGCCGGCAGATGAGCTATGTCCGAAATGTCCGTCAGGTTCTTGATTATGATATTTATCGGAATATTCAGCAGAAGCGTAACAATGATTCCCAGCGCACCCGCAGAGAATCCCACAAGCAGCGTTTCCGCGTTGAATACACGGGAGATATCCTTCTTGCTGGCGCCTATGCTTCTAAGGATACCGATCTCCTTGGTCCTTTCCAGTACGGAGATATAGGTGATGATGCCTATCATTATCGACGATACTATCAGCGATATGCTCACAAATGCAATAAGCACGTAGGATATAGCATTGATGATAGTCGTTACAGAGGACATTATAAGTCCTACATAATCGGTGAAATTGATAACGTCCTCTTCCCTGCCCTCTGATTCCGCTCTGCTGTTGTACTCGTCGATTGCGGCGGTTATATTGTCCTTATCCGCGAATGACGCAGCGTAAATGCTGATAGACGCGGGAGTGTCAAGGGACGTAACGCTCAGCTTATCCATATTGCCGTCATAGGTGGCGTCGGTGGTGGGCGGCGTCATGAATTCGGAGAACATCTCTATCATCTGTTCCTCGGTCATCATGCCCGAGTACATCTGCATCTGCGCCTGCTGCTCCTCGGGGAGCGTCGCTACATATGCCATGATGTCGTCCATTGTATATTCGGCAGCTTCCTGCTCTTCCTCGCCGTCGGAGAACTCAATGCCTGTAAATACGTCAACATCTGGATTTTCCTTCTGCTGCTTTACGATATCACTGTCGTTGATGGCGTTTACCACATATTCCGACAGCTCGTGAGTATATCCCACTGCACCGCTGATAGCTGTTGCTACCGCTTCTTCATTGGGACGGATTATTCCCGCTACCTTTATCTCGGGAGCATTTTCCACCAGCTCCTTCATGAAGTCCTCGTCCTCGGACATATCCTCCCATGTTTCCTTTTCCTCGTCGTACTTATAGTAATCGGTGGGGAGCACAAGGCTGAAGGAAAGACTCAATATCTCGTCATAGGTGTAGGAGGTCTGCTCCTTTTCCTCGATAGTGCCGCCGCTTGTGATATTTGTCATGATATCGGCAATCTCTTCCTGATCGAGGATACCCAGCGAATAGAGCGCATAGTCGGTGATCTCGTTTCTGGAGTTCACTACCAGCATTACCTCATTGTATTCGTCTGCCCACTCGCCTGCCACAACATCATACTGAGACTTCAGCAGCGTATCGTTATCCAGCATCTCCGACCACACGTTCATTCCCGACATATTGCCCATCTGCGTCATAAGAGCCTGATCGGTAACGCCTATTGCTTCATAGCCTGTTGCCACAGTCTGGAATATCTTGCTGGGATTGACCTGCACAGTTCCGTCGGAGGTGTCTCTCTTATAGATGTTCAGCGGAACGTTATAGGTGTACTGCACGGCGCTGATATACTCGCCGAGACCGTTGCTTTCGTCTTCAAGATATGCCTTAAAATCAGCAAGATTGTTTGTCTGTATCTTCTCGGACATGGTGTTCATCAGGCTGTTCATTATATTGAAGGAATAGATCTTATCCAGCGGATGGTTCATCTCGCCCTCATGCTTATCGGACATACTTTCCATCATGGTGCTCATATCCGCAGTCTCCTCCTGAATAGTCAGCGGATAGGAGGAAAGGGTATCCTCCTGCACACGGTTGATATACAGCTGTATGCCGTTCGAAATAGAGAGGATAAGCGCAATGCCGATGATACCGATGCTTCCCGCAAAGGCGGTGAGCAGCGTTCTTCCCTTTTTCGTCATGAGATTGTTGGTACTGAGGGAAAGCGCCGTGCCAAAGGACATAGTTGTTTTTTTGGTCTTGTTCATGCTTTCGGCAGATTTTTCCTCGGGCACATATTCCCCGTCGAAGGGATTTGTGTCTCCCGTCATCTTTCCGTCGATAAAGCGTATTATTCTCGTGGAGTAACGCTCGGCAAGCTCGGGATTATGCGTTACCATTATGATAAGCTTATCCTTGGATATCTCCTTGAGTATCTCCATTATCTGCACGCTGGTCTCGGTATCGAGAGCACCCGTAGGCTCGTCCGCAAGCAGGATATCAGGGTCGTTCACAAGTGCTCTCGCGATAGCGACTCTCTGCATCTGACCGCCCGACATCTGGCTGGGCTTTTTATTGAGCTGATCGCCCAGTCCTACCTTTTCGAGAGCTTCCTTTGCGCGCTGTCTGCGCTCCGCCTTGGGCACGCCCGAAAGCGTCAGGGCAAGCTCGACATTCGAAAGCACCGTCTGATGAGGGATAAGGTTGTAATTCTGGAATACAAAGCCGATAGAATGATTACGATATGTATCCCATTCACGGTCGGTATAGTCCTTTGTTGACCTGCCGTTGATGATAAGGTCACCGTCGGTAAAGCGGTCAAGTCCTCCGATTATGTTCAGAGTGGTGGTCTTTCCGCAGCCCGACGGTCCCAGGATAGACACGAATTCGCTGTCGCGGAACTTGATGTTTATCCCCCGAAGGGCATGGACGGACTCACCGCCCGTTTCATAATCCTTGACGATTTCTTTAAGCTCAAGCATTACTTTATTTCCTTTCACAGTTTTTGACGGAGCATAGCTTTTCCGCCTTTATGCCTTTATTTTGTTAAATTATATACCAATTATTTAACTCTGTCAATTATTTTCACCGAATTTTCACCGTTTATATGCAAATTGTTTAACTTGGTTAATCATTCTTGGAAAAACACGAAAAAAACGGCGAAAGCTCGCCGCAGAATTTATAATATCTTAGAGATATCCTTTTTTGTGCCCAGGAGCATGACATGCTCGTTTTCGGAGAATTCATAGTCTACGTCGGGCATAGGCAGGAGTATGCCGTTTTTCTTTATGCCCAGCACGTTCAGATGATACTTCCTGCGGATATTCAGCTTCATGATAGACTTGCCTACCCATGACTGGGGAACGGTGGTCTCGTAGATGGAATACTCGGAGCTGAGCTCTACGGAATCAAAGATGTTGCTGCTGGTCGATGTTCTGACCGCAAGCTGATTTGCCATTTCACGATTGGGATATACTACCGAATCCGCTCCGTTTCTCAGAAGGAACTTTTCCTGGATATTCTTATCCGCTTTCGAAATGATATAGTTTGCTCCCAGCTCGCTGACAAGGGAGGTTATCTCCAGAGATGCCTGGAAGTCCGCACTTACCGCCACAAGCACGATATCGAAATTATTCACGCCGATACTGTTCAGGACGTTGATATCCGTACAGTCGCCTATCTGCACCGAGGTCACCTTTCCCGCAACGGAGGTTATCTTGTCCTCACGCTTGTCGATACACATTACCTCGTTGCCCTCTTCCATGTATTTGAGGGCGGCGAAATAGCCGAAAACTCCTACTCCGATAACTAAAACAGATTTCATATATATCCTCCAGTCTCCGTATCATACGGAAGAGAACGCTTATTTTTCTATTATGCTCCGCTTTGCCGCATTATCCCACGGATATTTTTTCCGCAGGGTACTGCAGGGGCGGATTGATATACGGTTTTGTGAACGCCATTGCCATTGAAAGTCCGCCTATCCTTCCGAAAAACATCAGGAATATCAGTATCACACGTGAAGCCGTGCTAAGCGAACCTACAGTGCCAATGAAAAGTCCTACTGTGCTCACCGCGGAAAATACTCCGAAGGAGGCGTACTCCACAGGCATATTCTCAAGCTGGCTTATTGCCATCGTTCCTGCGAATTCCATTGCACAGTACACGAAAAGTATCGCTATAACACGCCTTAACAGATCGTCCTCAAGACGTCTTTCGAACACGGTCACCGATTTATGGTTCCGAAGCTCCGACAGCGTGGACAGGAAAAGCACCGCAATAGTCGTGGTCTTGATACCGCCCGCAGTAGAGCCCGGCGAGCCGCCTATCAGCATGAGTATATTGCACATCAGCATCGAGGAGCCCGAAAGCTCCGACTGATCCACGGTATTGAAGCCCGCAGTTCTCAGCGTTACCGACTGGAAAAATGAAGCCACCACCGAATCTCCGATGTCCAGCCCGCTGAAAGCATGTGTTCTCTCAAAGCAGAAAAACAGCACAGCAGGGAAAAATATTATAACTGACGTCGTAACCAGCACTATCTTCGTATGCAGGCTGAATCTGCTGAATCTGAATCTGTTTTTCAGGATATCGTCCCAGACGTAAAAGCCTATGCCGCCTATGATTATCAGCAGCATTATGACGATATTCACATAAGGGTCGTCAACGAACGACGTAAATGAGGAGTATTTCTCGTATCTGCCCATAAGGTCGAAGCCTGCGTTGCAGAATGCGGATATCGAATGGAATATCGCGTAATATATCCCCTCGGCAGGTCCGAGCTTCGGAATGAAGCGGACAGCAAGCAAAACTGCTCCCGCGCACTCGCATATCAGAGTGCCCTTCAGTATTATCTTGAACAGCCGCACGATGCCGCCCAGCTGATTTACGTTGATTGCCTCCTGCATGAGCTCACGCTGCTTCAGGCTTATCTTCCGCTTGGTGAGTATGGCTCCGATGACCGCAAAGGACATGAAGCCTAAGCCGCCCAGCTGTATGAGAAGCAGTATCACTATCTGACCGAATCTTGTCCAGTGAGTGAAGGTGTCATATGTAGCAAGCCCCGTAACGCATGCAGCAGAGGTGGACGTAAAAAGCGCGTTGACAAAGGACGTGCTCTCGCCGTTCTTCGTGGATACGGGAAGCATCAGCAGCACCGTTCCCACGGCGATTATTACGGCAAACCCCACCACAAGCTTCTGGGAATACGAAAGCAGGGATATTTTACTTTTTCGATCTTTTTCCATTTTCCGATTTTCTCCAAAATGTAAAAATCAGGCAAGCATTGCCTGTATTGTCCATAAGATATGATTTTACTGAATAATTATATCACAAAAAAAATAAAAATGCAATATTTATTGAAAAATACAGCAAAATATATTATAATGATAAAAATGAAATCATTTTATATATTTAAATTTCATAAAATCTGAAAGGAAATAAAGCTATGAATTCTGAAAGAAATTACCCCGCTGCAGTCATTTCCGACAAGTGCAGAAAGCGCATATCCTCGGGTCACCCGTGGATATACGACAATGAGATAGTCTCCCTTGACGGCACCCCCGAGGACGGCTCGCTCGTCGATATCCTCACCGAAAAGAACCGCTTCGTCGGGACGGGCTTCTACAACTCCGCTTCAAAGATCCGCGTCAGGATAATATCCCGCAACGCCAACGATGTTTTCGATGACACCTTCTGGCGCAGACGGGTAAAATATGCCTACGACTACAGAAAGACCGTTATGGCTCCCGAGGAGCTTTCCTGCTGCCGTCTTATCTTCGGTGAAGCGGACTTCTTCCCGGGACTTACCGTTGACAGGTTCTCCGAACTGCTTTCCGTGCAGATACTCTCCCTCGGAATCGAAAAAAACAAGGACGTTATCCTGCACGCTCTCCTTGATGTACTGAATGAGGACGGTCAGTACATAAACGGCATATTCCTCCGCAATGACGTGAAGATACGCACTCTTGAAGGCATGGAGGAAGAAAAGGGCTGGTATTGGTACAGAGGTGAGACTCCCCCCTCCGCAATGACCAGGATAACCGAAAACGGCATAATCTACAATGTTGACGTGGAAAACGGACAGAAAACGGGATTCTTCCTCGACCAGAAGAGAAACCGCGCAGCTGCGGCTTCCATTGCCGCGGGCAGAAATGTCATGGACTGCTGCACTCACACAGGCTCCTTTGCGCTCAATGCCGCTAAGGGCGGGGCTGCTCATGTTACTGCGGTGGACGTCTCCGCGTCGGCTATCGCCAACGCACGCGCAAATGCAGAGCTTAACGGTCTTTCGGACAGGATATCCTTTGAGACTGCGGACGTTTTTGAGTTCTTACAGTCAAGGATAGAGGCTCATGACCGCTCCTACGACTACATTATCCTCGACCCGCCCGCGTTTACAAAGTCCCGCAAAACCGTGGGCAACGCTAAAAACGGCTATCTGGAGCTGAACACTCTCGCAATGCGGCTTCTCCCGAGAGGAGGATATCTCGCTACCTGCTCCTGCTCCCACTTTATGACCGAACAGCTTTTCCGTGAAATGCTGGACAATGCGGCACATGCTGCGGGGGTTTCCCTGCGGCAGATCGAATTCCGTCAGCAGTGCGCCGATCATCCTATCCTTTCCTGCGCCGAGGAGACCAATTATCTGAAATTTTTCCTGTTCCAGATAGTGTGATACTACCGAAACAGCGCCGATATCAGCATGAACGCCGCCGCAATTATCACGGTGATGTTCCTCATATCCGCACAATATGCGGCAAACGGCAGCAAAACAGCTGTGATACAGCCTGCGGCACGGCAGATATACTCCGCCGTCCGCAGGCTTATCTTATCCGATTCCTCCAGAAACAGCTTTAACAGACGTCCACCGTCAAGCCCTCCCGCGGGGAGCATATTGAACACGCAGAGGAACAGATTGATAAGTCCGAAGGGCGAACACCCGAATAACATGAACAGCAGCGCATTTACCCCGCAGCCTGCACACAGCACCGCGGCTTCACGCCATTTTGTAAGTATTGTGCCCTTTTTCGGGGATATCTTCACGCCTGCGCCGTAAAATGTCACGGAGTATATCTTCTGACCGAAAAGCTTCATGACCGCCATGTGTCCCAGCTCATGCAGCAGACAGGCACACAGAGCAAGCACTGCGATATTCCCCGAAAACAGCGTCATCAGGGCGTTGATGAACAGAAATCCGAAGCAGACTCTTATCCTCACGCCATAAAATCTCAGCTCTATCATTTCAGTCCCCGCCCTCCGACGGGAGACGCTCGATAAATACCATGAACCACTCTGCGGCTTCTGAGATGAGCTTATCGGCTGCGGTCTGTGAATCTGTTGAATCACCGAATTCCTCCGACACCTTCTCCGCACCCTGCGGGCTGATCATGCGGAAAAGCAGCAGCGCCGCAAGTATCACAAGAGCGGCTATAACACGGAATAATGCAAGCTTTACAAGGAGCGGCTTTTTATCGGGCTTTTCCCTGCACTCAGCCGATACACCCTCTGCTTCGGGTAGATATTCAAACATACTTTTTCCGCCCTTTCCCCATATTTATTTCATGCCGAGTTATCGTGAACGGCATGTGGCAGGCTTTTTCTGACCTGCGTATAATATATATGCGTGGGCGGATATTTTAATGCATTTTACCCTTTCTTATGCGAAAATCTGCACAAAATTATCATCTTTTTTTCAACAAATACTATAATGCGCTACAAAAAATCATTATGTCTCATTTATCTTTCATTTTATTCATACTTCGTTAAGATTTGTCATCTATAATATTACATAAAATTTGAGAAAAGGGGAAAGTATATGGAAACCTATCTTATTTTCAAGGATCTTGCCATCGTGATCTTTGCGGCAGAGGTTTTCGGACTTCTTGCAAGAAAGCTGAAAGCGCCGCAGGTCGTAGGTCAGATCATTGCAGGACTTCTTATCGGTCCGTCCGTTCTCGGACTGGTAAACCTTAACGACAACAACAGTGCTATAGCATATCTGGCGGAGATCGGCGTTATGCTTATCATGTTCTCCGCAGGACTTGAAACAAATCTCAAAGATCTTCTGAACACGGGTCTGCTCTCGCTTATTATTGCATGCGTGGGTGTATTTGTCCCTCTTATCGGCGGATTCCTGCTGTTCTCGTTCTTCTATTACGGCGGTATCCCTGCAGCGGGCTCAAAGGAATTCTTCGAGGCTGTGTTCATGGGCACGATAATGACCGCTACCTCTGTGGGAATTTCCGTTCAGGTGCTGAAAGAACTTGGCAAGCTTAAATCAAAGGTAGGTCAGATAATCCTCAGCTCCGCTATCATCGACGACGTTATCGGAATCGTGGTGCTTACCTTCGTAATGAGCCTTTCCGGCGAAGGCGGCGGAGAATCCAAGGGTATCGGCAGAGTATGTCTGGACGTTGTGCTTTTCTTCGTATTCACTATTGTTCTCGGCATCATTATTTACAACGTCTTTAAGCTTCTCAACAAAAAGTATTCTCATCACAGACGTCTGCCCATTCTCGGTCTTGCATTCGGCATGATAATGGCATACTGCGCAGAAGCATTATTCGGCATCGCTGACATCACAGGCGCATATGCGGCGGGCATTATCCTCTGCAATATCAAGGACAGCGACTATGTCGCAGAAAAAATGGACATCAATTCCTACATGATCTTCGGACCTATCTTCTTCGTAAGCATCGGTCTTAAGACACAGTTCGACGGCATGACTTCGGATATACTTATATTCTCACTTCTGTTCGTTGTCGTTGCACTTGCCACAAAGGTCATCGGCTGCGGTACCATTGCTAAGCTTGCAAAGTTCAATTTCAGAGACAGTCTCAAGATCGGCGTCGGCATGATGACCCGCGGCGAGGTAGCTCTTATCGTGGCTTCAAAGGGTCTTGCTATCGGTCTGGTAGATCAGAAATACTTCGCAGCTGTTATCCTGCTCATAATCTGCTCGTCCATTGCAACTCCTATCATTCTTAAGCTTCTCTTTAAGGGCGATAAGGACGACAGCGGCTCCGGCGGTGAAAAGACTGAACAGATCGCCGAAAATTCGGCTCCTGCTCCCGCACAGTCATAACAATTCAACAATGATATAAAATCGGTCTGCCGACCATGTATACGGCGGACCGATTTTTTATAGGTACTATTTGCAGCAAAAACGCCGGAAGAGTCCCTCTGCCATGCAGTCAGCCATTTCAAGGGCACCCTTTTCCACGGAATCAAACATCCTTATGTCGCTGCAGTATTCCTTCGACAGCCGCAGCGCCGCTTCTCTCTCGGTCATGCGCAGATGTTCTCTCATCATCACCCGCCACTGCTGCTCGTTATGACAGGGATCGAGACAGCCTAAAAATGCGGCGATCTCGTCTGCGTTCTTATACCATTTCCTGCGCAGCTTGTCGGCTTTGCAGATGTCCTTTTCCATATCGGCGTTGACAAGCTCCCCTGCTATCTGCAGATGCTCCGTCATCAGCTTACAGAACTTATCCGCTTCCTCGTCGGTGCAGAATATCTTCAGCGCTTCGGCAAAATCACAGGGATTTTCCATGAGCTTGTCGGTAACGCACTTCAGGTCTCCAAGACATTCCGCTGTGCTTATGATGAAAAAGCGGATCCAATAAACGTGCTGCGACCACAGCAGACGCATTTTAGCGAATATCTCCCGACCTTCACATTCACATGATCTGTTCATACAAAAACTCCTTTATCAATAATTCGGGGCTTTATATTATCATATGAATATCATAAGCTTTTGTTACTATTATCAAGAAAGCCGTCTGCTCCAAATTCGGAACAGACGGCTGTTTTACATTATTTTACTTCTTTGTGACCTTGGTTCCCTGACGGGTCTCCTCCACAATATAGCCCAGCTCGGATATCTTATCGCGTATGCTGTCCGCAAGGGCAAAATCCTTTGCCTTTCTTGCAGCCTTTCTCTGTTCGATAAGCTCCGCTACCTCTGCGGGGATATCCTCCTGCGCATTCTCGCTTGCCTTAAGCTTTTCCGCTGCGGATATCAGATTCAGCGAGAGCACCTTGTCAAACTCTGCGATAAGCGCGAGCTTTGTCTTTCCGCTTGCATCGGATTTGAGCACGTCGTACAGCGCGGTAAGCGCCTGCGCAGTGTTCAGGTCGTTATCCATGGCGTCGGTGAAGCCCTTGTACAATCTGTCGTACTCTGCCTTGTCGATATCGCCCTCGTCCTTAATGGCAGCTATCCTTGCGATGAGCTTCTTATAGGTGATGGCTGTGTTGTCAAGGTTGTCGTACGTGAACATCAGCGATTTTCTGTAGTGGGAGCTAAGACAGAACATACGGTAAACAATGGGGTCGTAGCCCTTCTCCTCCAGCAGCGAAACGGTGAGGAACTCTCCCTTGGACTTGCTCATCTTGCCGCCCTCGGTGTTCAGATGATGAACGTGGAACCAGTAATTGCACCATTTATGTCCCAGATAGGATTCGCTCTGCGCTATCTCGTTGGTGTGGTGAGGGAATGCGTTGTCTATTCCTCCGCAGTGGAGATCGAGATACTCTCCCAGATACTTCATGGAAATGCAGGAGCACTCAATATGCCAGCCGGGATATCCCACTCCCCACGGACTGTCCCACTTAAGCTCCTGATCGTCGAACTTCGACTTGGTGAACCACAGCACGAAATCCGCCTTATTGCGCTTGTTGCCGTCCTCTTCGACGCCCTCGCGCACGCCCACTTCAAGGTCTTCCTCGGAAATATCGCCGAACATGTAATACTTATCCAGCTTGGAGGTGTCGAAGTAGATATTTCCTCCCGCCTGATATGCATAGCCCTTTTCAATGAGTGAAGAAATGACCTTGATGAAGTCGCCGATGCAGCCCGTGGCAGGCTGTACCGTATCTGGAGTCTTGATGTTGAGCTTTGCGCAGTCCGCAAAGAACGCCTTGGTGTAAAAGTCGGCTATCTCCATAACGGTCTTATGCTCCCGCTTTGCGCCCTTGAGCATTTTATCGTCGCCCGTATCGCCGTCGCTGGTGAGATGTCCCACATCGGTGATGTTCATGACGCGGTGAACGTCAAGTCCCGTAAATCGGAGATATTTCTCCAGTACGTCCTCCATGATATAGCTGCGCAGATTTCCGATATGCGCATAATGATATACCGTAGGACCGCAGGTGTACATGCTGACCTTTCCTTCGGTGCGGGGGACAAACTCTTCCTTCTCGTGAGAGAGCGAATTATAAAGCTTCATATATATTATCCTTTCCTTTATTTTTCCAGATTTTTAATGCGCTTTTCCAGATCTCTGATCTTGACAAGCTGTCTGCACAGCTCCTGTGCAACGGGATCGGGAATGTGTATCTGATCCAGCTCGTCGCAGGCATTCACACGCTTGCCCTTTCTGCGGACTACTCTTGCGGGAACGCCCACTGCGGTACAGTCGGAGGGGATGTTATTCAGCACCACCGCATTTGCGGCGACCTTTACATTATCTCCGATAGTTATGGGTCCAAGCACCTTAGCGCCTGCGCCCACCATGACGTTATTTCCGAGAGTGGGGTGACGCTTTCCCTTATCCTTGCCCGTTCCTCCGAGGGTGACTCCCTGATAGAGCAGACAGTTATCGCCTATCTCGGTAGTCTCTCCGATGACTACGCCCATTCCGTGATCTATGAACAGTCCCCTGCCGATCTTTGCTCCCGGGTGTATCTCGATGCCCGTGAAAAATCTTGCCAGCTGGGATACTATCCTTGCAAGGGTAAAAAGCTTTTCTGTATATAATTTATGGGATACACGATAAGCAAGCACGGCATGAAGTCCCGAATAGGTCAGAACTATCTCAAAGGCATTCCGTGCGGCAGGATCGCGCCGCTTCACCGACGCTATCTCCTCCCTGAACATTTCTTTCAAAGACTGCTTCACACTAACCTTCCTTTCGCAGTTTATTTTAAAAGCAATGCGGTATATACTATATTATATGCCGTTATGTAAAAACAGCTATTTTGTAGATACTATATAATTATATCATATCCTGTCCGAAATTGCAATAGAAATTTTCAATATCCACAAAAAACAGACGGTTTTTTGTTCGGTTTATTTTTTGTAAAAATCAGGCGATAATTACTTGCATTTTTCGTACAAATACTGTATAATGGTAATATGGAAAAATTTTGAGCGTACTATCATTGAGATGAATCATCAAAAATATGGGATCGGAGCGAAAGACCTTGAACAGAATAATAACGGCAGACCCCGAAAAATGCGTCGGCTGTCGGGCTTGTCTGAAGATATGCCCCGCCGACAGCGCCAATATTGTCAGAACCACCTCCGAGGGAGGCTTTGTCACCGAGGTTGTTCCCGATAAATGCATCGCCTGCGGAGCCTGCATATCCGCCTGTCCGAAAGACGCAAGATATTACACCGACGATACCTCTGCTTATATGCACTACATAAAAAAGCACCGCGCCGCTCTGGTGGTATCTCCTGCCATAAAAAAAGCCTTCCCCGACAAATGGAAAAAGATACTCGATTATTTCAAAGATCAGGGCGTGAGCATCTATGATGCCTCCTTCGGCGCAGATATCGCAGTATGGGCTGCTCTGCGCGTTATCGAACAGAACAAGGCGGGGAATATGATATCTGCCGATTGCCCCGCCGTCGTAAACTATATTTACATGTACAAGCCTTCGCTGGCAAAATATCTCTCCCCTGTTTTCAGCCCCGAGATATGCGAGGCGGTCTATCTCAGAAACTATCTCCGCCGCGACGGCGCTGTCGGCATACTTGTTCCCTGCACAGCAAAGATATCGGAGTTCGCCGGCAATGAATACGCGGACTATACCCTCACCTTTGACAAGCTTACGGAATATTTCGACAGGAAGCATATCCGCATCGATAAGAATACCACCGACGATGATACACATCCATTCGATGACAAGCCCGGTCAGTTCGGACCGGTCTATTTCCGTCCTTCGGGCGAAAGAGAAATACTGCGTCTCTTCAATGAAAAGATAAGGGTCTGTTCCTCCGCGGGCATGGAAAGGATATCCCGCGAGCTGGACTGCTATGAGGATATCGCCGAGGAACGCCGTCCGCAGCTGTTCTGCGCCATGTCCTGCAAAAACGGCTGCATAGGCGGGGATTACGACTTCGGCGCGGTCTTTGACGAGGATATGTATTCCTCCGAGGCATTGTACGATTATCTGAAAAAGAAAAAAAGCAGCGTCCTCCGCACAAACGATGACAAGCTGTTCAAAAAATTCGACGAGGTGCTCTCCCCCGACAGCTTCCTGAGGATATTCCCCGCAGCCGAAGAAATACACGCTGTTCCGAAGGAAAGCTCGGACAAGATACTTCAGAGGATAGGAAAGACTTCGGAGCCCGACTGCGGAGCCTGCGGGAGAAATACCTGCCGAAAGCTGGCGGAGGCTGTATGCAGAGGAATTGACGTCCCCGAGGGCTGCATGATGAATTCGGGCTTTTCCTCGGACAGCTCCGTCGGAGAAAACGATATCACCGAAAGGCTCGGCACAGTGGCTGCGGAGTGCAGAAGCTATTCCGACAGGCTTTTTGATAATATTCTTTCAATGCGGGAGAAGATCGGGGTCATCAGCGGAGCAAACGTTGAGGTCGGCGATATGTGCGCAGCGATAATCACTCTGCTGGACAACATCATAAATCTCACCAAGAAAAAGGACTACATGGACGTAAACGCCATCGCTTCTCTGACGAACGTGCTTGAAAAGATATCCTCGGGACTTCATCTGCTGGAGACCAACATCAAGAATACCTACAGGTCGTCGGAGGATATGGAGAGCATCATCGCAGAGCTTACCGCCCTTTCCGAAGAGCTTAACGTCACCGTTTACGACGCAAGCCGCGAGGACAAGTATGCGGAATTCTGACCGCTTCATATCATCAAAAAACGGACCGCCCGAAAGCAGTCCGTTTTTGTATGTATCAGGAAGATCACATTCTGAAAATTTCGCCCTCAAGTGTGGGTGTGGCGGAGATCGCATTCGCTTCGTCGGTGTCGATGTGCATTGCTCTTGCGAACTTATCCGATACACGGCAGACAACGTCGCCTAAGATAGCGCTTCTGTCCTCGGTATCAACCTTGACATAAACAACGTCCTTATCCTTTACGCCCAGCTCCGCAGCGTCAGCCGTGGTCAGGTGGATGTGACGCTTTGCAACGATAACGCCCTCATTGATGGTTATCTCGCCTGCGGGTCCCTTGATGGTGCAGCCTGCGGAATTCTCGGTATCGCCGCTCTCTCTGACGGGTGCTGTGATGCCTATTGTACGGGCGTCGGTCTTGGAAAGCTCGACCTGTGTAGCCGCACGGCAGGGTCCTAAGATAGAACATTTCAGCGATCCCTTGGGTCCGATAACTTCTACCTTTTCCTCACAGGCATACTGTCCGGGCTGAGAGAGATCCTTCTTCTTGGTAAGCTCGTGTCCCGGTCCGTAGAGCGCCTCGAGATCTCTCTGCGTAACATGAACGTGTCTGGCAGAGGTTTCCACAATAAATTTCTGTGACATGATTTTTATCCTCCAGTTTTAAAGGCAGTTTATCACTGTCAAAATATATTTACTATATAATTATAACCTTTTTAAACAAAAATGTCAATAGTTTTTGTCGTAATTTGTCAGAGTTTAATAATCTGCCCAAAAAATATTTTACAAATGCTGAAAGAAACTATTGACAAAATAATTAAAATTTGATAAAATATTATAGGCAAACACACTGATATCTTGTAATTTTTTTGGTTATTCGTTTTTTCGTACTATTCTCATGAAAGGAAATGTCGGCATATGGGTCATAACCGCCGTTTGCAGCTGGTATATCCGGGATTCGTTTTCCGAGCAAAGGTCAACTATAAAAATGTTGCAAAGGGCAGGACCTGGACAGAGGGTCCCCTCTTCTGCGACGATTCCTATAACTACTACATCATTGAAAAAAACAGAGAAGACGATAACTATATCATGCGCAGCATTTATACCGACGTCATCTGGACCGACACCTTCTATAAAAGCGGAAACGGAAGCGATATCTTTGAAACGGATATCATAAGGCTTACCTGCTTCGATAACGCTCCCGCCTCCGACAGCGAGGACAACAGCAATATATCCACTCACCCCGAGAATTGTTCTCACCCGATATTTTCATCTCCCCCGCTGAGCTCCAAAAAGGTCTTTTCCATAAGCGGAGTGGTATGCTTCTGCGGCGGCACCGCCTGCATCAGTTACTTTAACCCCGGGGACGGTCTTTATTATCTTACTCCCCTTTACTGCTTCTTTGAGCCAACGGGTTACCCTCCCGAAAATCTGGCTGTGGAGATAATCGGTAATTCCGTCGATAATCCCGATATCGCCGAAAAGGTTTTCAGAGCGGGCAGTGTTCAGTCCAGAGCCTGACAGTTTTTATCTGTCAAACGTCCTGTTTATGTTAATTACGCTGAAAATTCAGGAGATATACCAAGCTTAATTGTCCATTTATACGATTTTTATGACTTTATGTTGACATATTTTCCAAATCATTGTATAATGTGTTTAAAATGCAAATGAAAATATATGCAAATTAATGAATCTTTTCATTTCATTAATAGTATATGGCGAATTATGTTAATTAATCGGAGGATGATATCATGGCAACATCAAAAAAGTCCGCAGCTAACGAGACCGCAAAGGAAATCACAGCTGCTGCAACAGCTGAGACCGCAGCTCCTGCTGAAAAGACTGCTGCTCCCGAGGTAAAGGCTCCCGAGAAGAAAACCGCAAAAACAGCCGCAGAGCCCGCTGCAGAGTCAAAGACCGAAAAGAAAAGGTCCTGCGGAAGAAAGCCTGCTGCAAAGAAAGCAGCTACGTCATCCGCAGCAGAGACTAAGTCCGAGGAAAAGCCTGCAGCTAAGCGCACAAGAAAAACTAAGACTGTTGCTCCCGAACAGACCGATTTTGATAAATTTGTTTCCGATGTCAAGAAAAAGACCGAAAAGGCTAAGGCTCCCTTTAACTTTGCTGCTCAGGTTGCAATTATCGGCAAGGTTGACGGTATCTTCTACATAAAGTCAGAGGACGGCAAGGTTTTTGCAGAGGGTTATGATTATAATAATGCAGACCTTTATGTTACCGCCGACAGCGAGACCTTTGCTGCTGTTATGAACGGCAAGGCTGACTTTGATTCAGCTGTTCTCGACGGAAAGATCAGCTTTGAAAACGCTCCTATCAACACTGTTATCGCTTTCAAAAAGGTCGTATTCTGATCATACATAAACGTATTCTGGGCGGATCGGGGTTTCTCGGTCCGCTTTTTAAATTTCAACAGATAGGATAGATCGCATGAAACGCTCGGTTATCGGAATTGTCGCACATGTAGACTCGGGAAAGACCACTCTTTCCGAGGCTATGCTCTATATTTGCGGAGAGACCCGCAGGATAGGTCGGGTGGACGACGGAAATGCCTTCCTCGACAACTTTGAGGTAGAACGCAGACGGGGCATCACCGTGTTCTCAAAGCAGGCTGTCCTCCATTTCGGCGATACCGAATTTATCCTCCTCGATACCCCCGGACACATCGACTTTTCCTCCGAGACCGAAAGAACCTTCTCTGTGCTGGACTGCGCAGTTATGGTCATCAGCGGCATTGACGGAGTGCAGAGCCACACCGAGACTCTCTGGCGGCTTCTGGACAGCTATGATATCCCCGTGTTCATATTCGTGAACAAGACCGATATCACGCACAAGAACAGTGATGAGCTGATGAGCGATATTCATTCCCGTCTTGGCGGCAGATGCGTTTATTTTGGCAAGGACAGACCCTTGGAGGAGCTTTTCGAAGAGATAAGTCTCTGCGATGAGAACATCATGAACGAATATCTGGAAAACGGCTCCGTTGGCTCCGAAAGCATACGAAATGCCGTCTCCGAGCGGAAAATTTTTCCCGTGATGTTCGGCTCTGCTTTAAAGCTTGAGGGCGTATCCGATCTCATGGATATCCTGTCCGAGTATATCCCCGAAAAAATATACGGCAGTACATTCGGCGCTAAGGTCTACAAGATAACCGAGGACGGCGGCGTCAGACTTACTCACATGAAGATAACGGGCGGCTCTCTTGATGTGCGCACTCTTGTAGGAGATGAAAAGATAACCGCTCTGCGGCTTTATTCCGGCGAGAAATACACTTCCATTCCCTCTGCGGAAGCGGGAATGGCTGTTGCGGCGGAGGGGCTTTCCGAGACCTACGCAGGGCAGGGTCTCGGCGCCGAGACTGACGAGTCTGCGCCCCTTATCGAGCCTGTGCTCACCTACTGCGCAGAGATAACCGACAGCACCAACATCCACACTGCTCTTGATATCTTCCGAAAGCTTGAAGAGGAGGACCCGCAGCTTCACGTCATCTGGAACGAACAGCAGCAGGAAATACACGTCCGAATCATGGGCGAGATACAGCTGGAAATTCTCACGGGCATTCTGTCGGAGCGGTTCGGGCTTCATGTGAGATTTACTCACGGCTCTATCTGCTACAAGGAGACCATCTCAAACACAGTTGAGGGCATGGGACATTTTGAGCCGCTTCGCCACTATGCGGAGGTGCACTTAAAGCTTGAACCTCTCCCCTGCGGAAGCGGTATCGTCTACGATACTGACTGCCGAGAGGACTATCTCAGCGGGAATTTTCAGAATCTTATCATTTCGCAGCTAAAGGAAAAAACTCACATCGGCGCTCTGACAGGCTCTCCGATTACCGATATGAAAATAACGCTGATAGGCGGAAAGTCTCACGTCAAGCACACCGAGGGCGGAGATTTCCGTCAGGCGGCTTATCGTGCGCTGAGACAGGGTCTGCGCTCGGCGGAAAACGTGCTCCTTGAACCGTGGTACGGCTTCAGAATTGAACTGCCTGCGGAAAATCTCGGACGTGCTCTGTCAGATATACAGCAGATGAGCGGGAAGTTTTCTTCTCCCGACACGATAAACGGAATGTCGGTCATCGAAGACAGCGCACCCGTTTCGGAAATACAGGGCTACCAGAAGGAGCTTATCGCCTACACAAAGGGAAAAGGACGCATTTCCTGCGTTTTAAAGGGATATTATCCCTGCCACAACACCGATGAGATCGTCTCGCAGATAGGCTACGACTGCGACAGCGATATCGCCAACACCGCAGATTCCGTGTTCTGCACTCACGGGTCCGGCTATGTGGTGCCATGGAACGAGGCTCCCGAAAAAATGCATCTGGGAAGCTGTCTTGCTCCTCTGAAAAAGGAGGACTATTCCGTGACCAACGCACGGCTTGACAGCTTCAAGGAACGCCTTTACGACGACAAGGAGCTTATGGAGATATTCGAGCGCACCTACGGCAGGATAAAGCGGGATGATCGGACAAAAATGCGCAGGGACAAGCTTACCGAGTATAAAAAGCCGTCCAAGCCGATAATTCCAATGGGCGAGGAATATCTGCTGGTGGACGGGTATAATATCATATTTTCATGGGAGGATCTGAAGAAAATCGCCGCGGACGATCTGGATACGGCAAGAAGCATGCTGATAAATCGTCTGTGCAGCTATCAGGGCTTCAAGGGCTGTCATCTGATACTTGTGTTCGACGCATACCGCGTCAAGGGCGAGCACCGCGAGATAGAACAGCACCACAACATCACAGTAGTCTACACAAAGGAAGCCGAGACCGCCGATACCTACATCGAAAAAACTGCCCACGATCTCAGCAAAGAGCACAGAGTCAGAGTCGCCACCTCGGACAATCAGGAACAGATAATCATTCTCGGAAACGGCGCGCTGCGAGTTTCCGCCAGCGAATTCGAGCTTGAAGTGCTGTCCGTGGAAAAGGCGATATCCTCTTTCCTCGATAAGCCGCAGAAGCGGTTCACCGGAATAGATATCAAAGAATGAACAAGGGAACGCCGGAAATGCGTTCCCTTGTTCATTATATCCCGAATAATTCCGCAAGCTCACCCGTGCTGCCGCAGCAGCCCACTGTCGGATATTTCGCCGCGTCTGCGTTCGTTTTGAATCCGAAGCCGTAAGTCACGGCGATGAAATCCACTCCCGCAGCAGCTGCTCCCTCGGCATCGTAAAAGCTGTCGCCTATCAGAACAGTCTCCGCTCTGTCCGCGCCCAGCTCAGATATGACCATCTCCACGATATCCGCCTTGGTCAGCTTTCCCTCGGGGTCTGCACCGTGTATCACATCGAACACATCAGGCAGCTTTTTCTTAAGCAGAGCCTTTGCGTAATCCTCACGCTTATAGGTGGCGGTGCCTATCTTATAGCCTGCGCTTTTCAGCGAGATAAGCAGCTTATCCATGCCCTCATAGGGAGTGCACATATACACGCCCTCTCTGCCGTAAAACTCGCGGAACGATGCAACTGCCCTATCAACGCCCTCTTCGGAAAGACCGTACTCCGTTCGGAAGGTCTGATGAAGGGGCGGTCCGATGAACTTTTTCAGCAGAGCGTCGTCTGCTTCAGGGAAACCCTCTTTTTCGGCGGCGTATCTTACCGAAGCGTATACTCCCTCGCAGGTATTGGCAAGGGTCCCGTCAAGGTCAAAGAGTATTGCTTTATATTTTTTCATTTTATCATTCCTTTAATCGTATTTCAAGAGGCTCGGAGATGGTCATGCTGTCGGGCGAGACCTCGCACTGTCGGCAGATGATATGTACTCCGCTTTCTGCCGCCTTTACGAGCGTATCGGCGAATACAGGGTCTGTTTCGCGATTGGGCGTGAAATATTTCATTCCCTTCATCTGGACGACGAAAAATGCATAGGCTTCATAGCCCTCGGCGGCAAGGCGGATAAGCCCGTTCAGATGCTTTGCTCCCCTTTCCGTGGGCGCATCGGGAAATCGGACGATTCCGTCATTTTCAAGGGTAACTCCCTTGACCTCGATGACTATCCGTCTTTCGCCTATTTCGCCGTAAAAGTCAAAGCGGCTGTCTCCTATGGTGTATTCGGGGCAGAGCTTTGTAAACTCTCCCATTCCGCCTGCGGCAAGCCATTCATGAACTGCCTTGTTCGGAGCAACGCTGTCCATATTGATGAGTATGCCGTTCTTATAGACAGCGATAAGGTCGTACTTTGTCTTTCGGGCAGGATTGTCCGAGCGCGTGACGATGACCCTTGCACCCTTTTGGAGCAGCTCTCTGCACCGTCCCGTATTCTTCACATGACAGACCTCGTTTTCGCCGTTTATCAGAACATTTGCTATAAATCTGTTGGGGCGGCTCACAAACTCGCCCTCGGTCATATTATCGTACTTCATATGATTATCATATCATGTTTGGATAATTTGTTTGTTATCAAATTGTTAATTGCATATTTTTTACATTGACATGCATTTCATCATAAAATGATAACATATTTTTGTGAGATCCTCCAATATAAATAAAAATTCAAACAATGTTTTAAAAAAGTGTAGAAATTACCGCTGAAATATGATATAATATAAATGTGTGTATTTATTTGTTTATCCAAAGATGCACAGCGTGATTTTTACGGATATTCCGAACATCATGAAGGTGAAAATGCTATGAGCGTAATGTCAAATTCCGAACTCAAGATCAATGTTCTCGGTAAATGGATAAAAGAATATGACAATATAGTTTTCTTCGGCGGAGCAGGCGTTTCCACCGAAAGCGGCATACCCGACTTCCGCTCTGTGGACGGTCTTTACAATCAGAAATATGACTATCCGCCCGAGACTATTTTAAGTCATGAGTTCTTCTGCAGCAAGGTTAGCGAATTTTACCGCTTCTACAAGGATAAAATGCTCTGCATTGACGTGAAGCCAAACAAGGCTCACATAGCTCTCGCAAGAATGGAGAAATGCGGCAAGCTTAAGGCTGTGGTCACTCAGAATATCGACGGACTTCATCAGGCGGCAGGCAGCAAAAAGGTATTCGAGCTTCACGGCTCTGTTCACAGAAATTACTGCGTAAGCTGCGGCAGGGAATTTGACGCTCTTTATATTAAAAATTCCGACGGGGTCCCGTCCTGCGATAAGTGCGGACATCTTATCAAGCCCGATGTTGTGCTTTACGGTGAGGGTCTCGACAACAAGACCGTTCAGGGTGCGATAGATGCTATCTCAAAAGCCGATCTGCTTATCGTCGGAGGAACGTCCCTTGCGGTCTATCCCGCAAACGGGCTCATTAACTACTTTAAGGGCAAAAAGATCGCCATGATAAACAAGTCTCCCACCGACTACGACGACAAGGTGGATCTGCTCATAAGCGACGGCATAGCCGGCGTTCTTGACAAGGCGTGCGAAATAGCCGCGATAAAATAGAAGGGAAAATTATTATGATGCTGAATAAAATTTATGTGGACGACCTCATTAAGAGGGCGCTCACCGAGGATATCAATTACATAGATCTCGCAACCGATTATCTTACGCGCGAGGATTCCGTCTCAACGGCGCAGTACATTGCCAAGGATGACGGCGTGCTCTGCGGTATCGACGTGGCAATGCGGGTGTTCCACATTCTCGACGACGATATCAAGACAGAGATATTTATTCACGACGGCGAAAAACTGAAAAAGGGCGATATCATCGGCACCGTTTCGGGCAGTACGAAAACTATCCTCGAGGGTGAAAGGACTTCGCTGAACATTTTACAGCACATGTCGGGAGTAGCTACCGCGACCTCCGCATATGCGGCTCAGTGCGAGGGCACCAAGGCGACTATCGCCGATACCAGAAAAACTCTCCCCGGACTTCGTCCGCTGGAGAAGTACGCAGTTATGATAGGCGGCGGAAGAAATCACCGCTACAATCTCTCCGACGCGGCTATGATAAAGGACAACCACGCCGACGCTTACGGCGGTATCACCAATGCAGTGAACGTTCTCCGCAGCAAAATGGGTCACATGAACAAGATCGAAGTGGAGGTCCGCAATAAGGAGGAGCTGCTTGAAGCTTTAGCCGTGCAGGCTGATGTTATCATGCTGGACAACATGTCCCCCGCGGAAATGGCTGAATGCGTGAAGCTCACCGACGGACGCGCCAAGCTTGAAGCGTCGGGTGGGATCACTCTTGAATCGGTCCGCGAGATAGCTATGACAGGCGTTGACATCATCTCCGTGGGTGCGATCACCCACTCGGTCAAGGCTTTTGATATTTCTCTTAAGATAAAAAAATAAGGAAGCATGCATAATGAAAGGTCTAACTTTTGTTTATAATGTTCACGGAAATCTCTATCTGAATCTCACAAACCGCTGTCCCTGCGCCTGCACCTTCTGCATAAGACAGAACGGCGACGGCGCTTACGGCTCGGACAGTCTCTGGCTGGAACGGGAACCGACCTGCGAGGAAGTCATCGAAGCGGTGAAAAAACATCCCGCTGACAGCTTCGGCGAGATCGTGTTCTGCGGCTACGGCGAGCCTATGGAACGCGCCGACGACGTTTCCTTCATCGGCAGGGAGCTTAAGAAGCTTTATCCCGATAAAGTCATACGTCTCAACACAAACGGTCTCGGTGACAGGATAAACGGGAAAAGCACAGCTCCTTTGCTGGAAGGCGCTGTTGATATCGCTTCAATATCACTGAACGCCTCTTCTGAGGAAGAGTACAACAGGGTCACTCGTCCGAAATGGGATGACGGGTTCGACGTGATGATAAAATTTGCGGAGGAATGTAAGAAATACGTTCCAAAGGTCATGTTTACGGTAGTCGACGTCATTTCTCCCGAGGAGATAGAGAAATGCCGCATACTTTCGGAAAAGCTTGATATCCCTCTCAGAGTCCGCGCTTACGATTCTTAATGAAAGGAAATGATATAAAATGGATATTTTTTCAAGAAAATGCAATTTTAAGGGCATAGAGGCTGCGGAGCTGGGCTTCGGCAGATATTATGCTGTTGTCGCATATTCTCTCGGCTCAAATGTGCTCAGATTCAGGGACAACGAAAACGACATCGAGGTATTCAGATACAGCGACGAAATGACTGTTGCGGAATTTATGAATGCTCCCGAGATCTGGGGCCTTCCTACGTTATATCTTCCCAATCGCTTCGATAACGGCGTGCTCCGCACCTCCGATGCTGTATATCAGCTTCCCGTGAACGAAAAGCGCTTCGGTAATCATCTTCACGGATTTATCCAGAAAAGAGCACACAAGCTCAAGGAAATGGGCTCCGACAGCGAAAAAGCATATGTTGTCACAGAATACGTTTATGATGAAAACGACTTCTTCTACAACTGCTTCCCCGTAAGCTTCAAGGTGGAGATAACTGTCACCCTTTCCGCAAAGGGTCTGGAGCACAAGGTAACTCTTACCAATCTTTCGGATAAAATGCTCCCCATTTCACTGGCTACTCACACTACATACAATGCTCCCTTCGTAAAGGACGGAGATCAGGAAAATATCCGTCTTAAGGTGCCCGCAGCTTCAAAGCTCCAGTTCAACAAGAGAAGATGGCTCCCCAACGGAAGAAATCTTAAACTGAACACCTACGACAAAGAATACGTAAACGACGGAAAGCGCCCCGTTTTGTCCGATATATGCAACGATATGTACGTCGGTGCCTCTATCGACCACAACGGCACTCCCTTCCGCGGCACGATAATGACTGATACAGCCACAGGAAAGTCGATACTCAATGAGGTTGACGAAAACTACAAATTCTGGATCGTATGGAACGACAAGGGCTTTAAGAATTATTTCTGCGCAGAGCCTATGACTGCACAGGTAAATGCGCCCAATCTCGATATGCCCGCCGAAAAGAGCGGATATACGGAGATCGGCGCGGGCGGAACATATTCTGCATGGCAGAGATTTTTCACCGAAGCCTGATGCTGCAAAGCGTGCCGATAAAAAATAATAATTATAAAGGAGTTACATAGAATGGCGACTTGTAAAAGCTGCGGAGCAGAACTGAAACCAAATGCAAGATTTTGTCCAGAATGCGGTACCGTGATCGAGGAATCGACAGTTGTTGAGAATGAAGCTGCAAAGCCTGCGGAAACGGAAGCTGCTCCCAAGCCCGAGCAGACTGCTCCCGAAACAGAAAGCAGCGCAGATACGAAGACCGGCTCCGACGATGAGATTGAAAAGACTATCGAAGCTGCAGCCGAAGCAGCTGCCGACCTTCCGCAGGTCAAGGAGATAAGCATTATCAAGCCGAAGGATATCTCGGTGCTTAAGCCCAGAAAAGCGGAGATCATTCAGAAAAAGCCTGTTGCTCCCCCGCCTGCTCCCGTTCCTTCCAATACCGCAGACAAACCTGCTGAAAACAGCGGACTTCCCGAAGCTCCTAAGCCTGAAACAAAGACAGAGGTATCTCCGAAAAGAGTCATTCCCGATGTGGAGCTCCCCGAGGAGCCTAAGATCTCCGTGGATGCCGAAGACGGTCCCCTTCCTGTGGTATCGTCCTTTATGAACAAAAGAGAAGAGGATTTCGGCAAGGACTTTTACTCCGACAGCAGCGTCAAAAACAAGCCTTCCGAAGCCCCCAAAAAGGAGGAGCCAACTCCCTCCGAAGCGGCACCGAAAGCAGCAGCTCCCGTATCGGAGCCGGAAAAGAAGAAAAAGTCCCCTGTGGGCGCAATTATCGCAGTTATCGTAATACTTGCTGCGGCTGCGGCAGGATATTATCTTTACTCTCAGGGCTATTTCGGCGGCTCATCGGACGACTCACAGCCTGTCGCTGAAACCACTGTATTATCAGCTGATGTAAGCGGAGCATCCTCCGAAGCAGCTTCCGAAGAGAACACCGAAAACTCCGAAACCACAGAGGATACTCTCTCCGAGACCGAGTATTCCGAGGATACTGCATCGGCTTCATCGGAAACAACGGAAGCTTCCTCCGAAAGCGCTTCCGATACTACCGCAGCCGACGATACGGAAACTGTTATCGCAGCGGAAAATCTGTCGGATATCAGTCTCACCTTCGCTCACGCCCAGTCGGTAGGCGGCAGCGAGATACTTACTTACACTCTTGCTGACAGCACCGATGATTTCAGCATTTCCGATATGACCGAAGCCTCGCAGCTTATCGTGGATTATACGGCAGCGGTCAGCGGCGGCAATAATATGAGTCCCGTTAACATGTATATCTCGGACGGCACCTCAAAGGAGATCGTGCCCGCATCTTCGGTAACCGAAACTCAGGTCATATATGATTATTCCGTGATACGCGAAACTGCCGAGGCACTCGGCTTTGCAGACGGGATAAACGGTATCGTCTCCATATCCTTTTCGGGCGTTGGATTTCCGGTCGATATCACTTCAATGATCGTTACAAACTGCATATAAAAATCGGCACAGTCGGAACATAACCGACTGTGTTTTTTTATAGAATAAAGCCGCCCATGAACAGATTCACGGGCGGCTTTATAATCAAGATAATTATTCTGCTTCAGCGTCTGCAGAAGCAGATGCAGCATGACCGAAGGTATACTGATTGCCTTCATCGTAATATTCCTGAGCGATGGCTTCGTTTATCTGACCGTAGCTGTCCACGCTGACATTTCCGATAAACATACCCGTGAAGAAGCAGATTATAAATCCTGCAACGAGAACGCAGATAGGAATATCCATGATGGACACGGAAGCGTCGCTGAAGGTGTTTTCCTTAAGAGATTTATTGAGCAGACGTGCCACTACGATAAGGGCAACATCTATAACAAGGAGTACGCCCAGCGCGATGATATACGTTGTAAGCGGAGCCTTGACCTCAATTACTTCGGGGTCGTCGGGCTTATAGTAAAGATTGATCTTATCGCCCAGCTTAGCCTCGCCATAGTAGGTAACGACATTGGAGCCCATATACGTATCCTTGTTGTATGCTATGTATTTTCCGTTCTCAATGTAGGTGACCTTGCCGAGGTAGAATACCTTTTCGTCGTCTTCAAGAGTGCTCGTATCCTTGACCACTCCCGTTACCATAAGCTCGGAATTGTTCCATGATGAAGAAATGATATCATTCATCTTTGAGAACTTGCTCAAAGTCATCTCCAGATGGAAAACCGCCATACTGATAAGTATACTGAGCACGCACAGCAGAACACATGCTATAATGTAACGCTTTTTTATTTTCATATATACTGCTCCCTTCTCTATTTTTTTCTGATACTAATAGTATATATCATTATTTTTAAATTGTCAATAGATTGTATGAAAATTATATATGTTTGTTGATTTTATCAAAAAAATCGACAGGATTTTCGTTACGATAATTATACCAGGCTCTATTGCAAAATATACGATTTTGCAATGCTCGGCAATTTTATTGCCGAGCGGCGGCAGAGCCGCCGGAGCCGCCGTACATACTGCCCTCGCAAAGTCTTTGACTTTGCAGCCGCCTTTGGCGGCGTGCAAACAACTTTGTTGTTTGCAACAAAGGGCAGTGTATATGAATAGGGCTTGTTTTTTCATCATATACTTTACCGAACCATCATTATCGGGCAGGCTTATTACTGCTCCCGATAATTATGTAAATCATCAATAACGAAATGGAGCTTCAATGAAAAAACAGGGATTTATCTACGGGTCTGTTATTCTGGCGGCGTCGGCTGTTATCACAAAGCTGATCGGAGCCTTTTTTCGTATTCCTCTGGCGGGACTGCTGGGCGGGACCGGCATGGGGTATTTCTCCTGCGCATACGGGATATTTCTGCCTGTCTACGCAGTGACAGCCGCGGGTCTTCCTGCTGCCGCCGCATGCATTACCGCACGGGACATAGCTTCAAACGGCGGAGCATCTATCAGACGGATAAAAAATACCGCACTGCTGCTGTTTACTGCTGCGGGACTGGCAGGCATGCTCATTATTATGGCAGCTGCTCTTCCCTTTTGCAGATATGCCGCCCATGACAGCGCTGCTCTGCCGTCGGTGATAATGATAGCGCCCGCAGTGCTTTTCGGCTGTCCCTGCGCCGTTCTGCGGGGATTCTGCGAGGGCAGGCGGAATATGTACCCCACAGCCCTCTCACAGGTGGCAGAGGCTCTGACAAAGCTTGCGGCGGGTCTCTGCGGAGCTTACGGCGTTACCAAGCTGTTTTACAGCGACCCCGACCTCTTCTGCCGCATAACCGGGACTTCCCTTCGCTCCGAGGAGCTTGCGCTGTCCTACGCATCGGCGGCAGCCTGCGGAGGAATTTCCCTGTCGGTGCTGGCAGGACTTGTTTTCATGATAATATACGACATTATCAACAGAAGAAAGCCTGTCAGCGAGATCGCGGGAAAGGGCACAGTCATGTCCGCGGAAACGGTTGTCAGAGAGCTTACTGCCATAGCCGTTCCCGGTGCGGTATGCGCTCTGGTAACGAACATCACATCAATGATCGACCTTGCAACTATCATGAATTCCCTGGAAACAGCCTACGACCGCGACCCCTCCGTATTTGCACAGTACGCACTTCCCCGCTCGGAGATACCGAATTTCATATACGGCAGCTTTTCGGGGCTTGCCATAACGGTATTCAATCTTGTGCCGTCTGTTACCAACATGTTCGGACGGGGCATACTCCCCCTTGCTTCGGAGGCTTACGGAAACGGCGACAAAAAAGCGCTGGCAAAATGTTCCGAAGACGTGATCTTCGCAGCGGGTGCTGTCTCGATACCCTGCGGCATAGGTATAACCGTTCTTGCACGGCCCATACTTTCGCTGCTGTTCTCGGACAGCAAAGCGGAGATAATCGCCGCATCACCGTCCTTATCGGCAATGGGAGCCGGGATAATATTTCTGTGCATATCCGCTGCCATATTCCCCGTATTCCAGGCGGCGGGACGGCAGGATATCCCCGTAAAGCTCATGGCAGCAGGAGCTGCGGTAAAGGCTGCGGGAAATATCCTGCTGGTGCCGATACCGAGGCTCAACGCTGTAGGTGCGGCGATATCCACGGATATCAGCTATTTCGTGGTATGCACTGCCGCTCTTATCCTGCTGAAGAGGATAACAGGCTGCAGTTTGAAGAATATTTTCTCCATCTGCGGTAAGCTTTTCTTTGCGGGGATACTCTGCGGAGCAGGTGCATATTTGTCCTATGATATGCTGACAGAGCGTCTCGGCGGCGGAGTAAGCACTGTGGTCTCGGTCTGCTTCGGGGCTGTAATTTACATAATAAGCACATATTTTGAGGGCCTATTTGACAAAAGTACGTTAAAAATGCTGATTTCTCAAAAAAATTAAAAAAAGACTTGAAATTTTGACAAATATGGGTTAATATATAATATATGGAGTCAAATGACGTAAAAAGGCTTCTGTATTACCTATGGACAAAGGAATGTCAAAATGGATTTTGAATTTAAGGATCATTACGATATTGATGACCTGTGCAGGATAATGGTCATTCTCCGCTCGGAAAACGGCTGTCCCTGGGATAAGGAACAGACTCATGCTTCGATACGCAAGGATTTCCTTGAGGAGGTCTACGAGGCTGTGGAGGCTATCGACATGAACAGCCCTGAAATGCTTCGCGAGGAGCTGGGCGACGTTCTCCTGCAGGTGGTGTTCCATTCCCGCATCGAGGAGGAACAAGGAAACTTTACCTTCGGCGATGTGGTAAACGATATCTGCGAAAAGCTGATAATCCGTCACCCTCATGTTTTCGGCGATGTAAACGTATCGGGCACCGACGATGTGCTGAAAAACTGGAACGACATCAAACAGAAAACAAAGGGTCAGGAAAGCTATTCCGAAACGCTGGAATCCGTATGCTCCGCTCTCCCCGCTCTTATGAGGGCACAGAAGATCGGTCAGCGCGCAAAGCGTGCAGGAATGGACTTCGGCTCCGTGGAGGACACTCTCTCCCGTCTTGAAGAGGAGATAGCCGAGCTTAAGGAGGCTATGGCTTCCGGCAGCGAGGACAGGATACGCGATGAGATAGGCGATGTGCTGTTTTCCGCTGTTAACGTGTCACGTCTCTGCGGCGCTGATGCGGAGGAATGTCTGACAAGAGCGTCGGACAAATTTATCGGCAGATTCAAGGCTGTCGAGGATATTTTAAGAAGTGAGGGGAAATCTATTGGATCCCTTACTATAAATGAGCTTGACGCCATTTGGCAGAAAGCTAAAAAAAATTAAAAATGGTTAATCCATTAAATTTACGGAGGTAAAAACAATGACAAAGGCAGAACTTATCAATGCAGTAGCCGAAAAGGGCGAGTTCACCAAGAAGGACGCTGAGAAGGCTGTCAAGGCTTTCACAGAGGTTGTTACCGAGGCTCTCGAAAAGGGCGACAAGGTACAGCTCGTAGGCTTTGGTACATTCGAAGTACGCGACAGAGCAGCTAAGGAGACCATCAACCCCAGAACAAAGGAAAAGCAGCTTCAGCCTGCTCACAAGGTTCCTGCTTTCAAGGCAGGCAAGGGTCTTAAGGATTCTGTAAACAATAAGTAATTGTTTTTGTGGGGCTTACAGCGACGTTTCGCGGTCAGCCCTTTTTTCAGCGGGAGAACATTATGCGACTTGACAAATATCTTAAGATAACAAGGCTTATCAAGAGAAGGACCGTCGCTAACGAGGCGTGCGACGCCGAAAAGGTATCGGTCAACGGTAAGCCTGCAAGAGCTTCCTACGACGTAAAGGTGGGCGATATCATCGAGATAAACATCGGTACCCGTCCCCTTAAGGTGAAGGTGCTCAATGTCACCGAATACGCCACAAAGGAAAACGCTGCGGATAACTACGAGGTTATCCCCTGAGAATAAGCCGTCGGAGCCGACGGCTTTTTTGTTTGTGAATTTTGCAATATTTGTTGATTATTATCGGAAAATATGATATAATCGTAATAGAATGGATCCGGGGAGGACAGGCATATGAAGCCCTTCCGCCTGCGGGAGCTTTCCGTTGAGGCTATGCAGAACATGGTCGGCATAGCTATGGCAAACCCTCCCTCGGAAACGGGCGGCTGATCCTGTGCGGTCAGTCCCGTGGTGTGGGGACGTGATGACAACATCATCGCCGCAGCAGGCGAGACCTTCGACGGGCTTGTCTATGCGGATCTCGACATGGAGGAAATACGGGAATACCGCCGCTGTGAGGATATGGGGAAATATCGTAAGGTCGGCGCTTACGGGCATCTGACGCGGCTTTTCTGACGAACAGATAATAATATATGATCGAGGTGTTTTTATGAACAAAGTATACGCACATTTAAAAACAGTGACCCGCCACAGGCACGAGGTCATCAAAAACTGCATTCGGGCGGGCATTCCCGTTCAGGGACTGCTCCACGATCTGTCGAAATACAGTCCTGCCGAGTTTCTCGTCAGCTGCAAAAATTTCCAGGGCACACGCAGCCCCAACGAGGCGGAACGCGAACTTAAGGGCTATTCCACAGCATGGATGCACCACAAGGGCAGGAATCGTCACCATTTTGAATACTGGACAGATTACAATCCCAAGACAAGAAAGGTCGAAGGCGTGAAAATGCCGCTGAATTATGTGGTGGAAATGTTCTGCGACAGAGTCGCAGCCAGCAAGATATACATGGGCGACAGCTACACCGACAGGGCTCCCCTCGATTACTTCCTGCGTGGCAAGGCTACAAGAATGATACACCCCAAGACCTCCGCCCTTCTGGAGCACATGCTCACCATGCTCGCCGAAAATGGAGAGGACTACACCTTCGCATATCTGCGCCATATCGTTACCAGAAACAGGTAGATTTGCCATCTTCGAAGCGCCTTCAGCCTACCGATTTTGTATGTATTTTTGTGCATTTTTAACAAATTTCTTCTGCACTGTTGATTTTTACAGTCAATAGTATAATTGTACAATAATTTTGCTGTTTTTAAGGATAAATATGTCATTGTTTCCAAAGATGATTTCATTAACACACAACATATTGACATTTTCTCAAAAAGTGATACAATATATAGTACAGCCGCTCAAAAGTATGGTTTTATACAAAGCTTACAAAAGAGTTACAAGGATTACAGAATAGTAACGAAAGCAGTATCCGGTATAAAAACGTTCATTTACGTACCAGGGAATTGTCGGACAATACTCTTTCCGAAAAAATATATATCTCAAGCGGGCAATATTCAAAGCTTTTGTCTTTTTTCAGCCCCTTGGTCTTTCTGTTGTCGGGGTGAATATATGAAAGGATTTGATTCAATGAAAATTATCAAGAGAAACGGTGCAGAGGAAGAGTTTGATTCGTTAAAGATCAGAAATGCCGTGGCAAAGGCAAACAACAGCGTTAAGGAGTCCGAAAGGCTGACCGACGACCAGATAGATTCCATAACCGAAAACGTTACGAAAATATGCTCCGATATGAGCCGCGCGGCAGGAGTCGAGGAAATTCAGGATATGGTCGAGATGCAGATCATGTCCAACGACGCTTATCCCGTTGCCAAGAATTACATCACCTACCGCTATCAGAGAGCGCTCGTGAGAAAGTCCAACTCTACCGATGAACAGGTGTTAAGTCTCCTTGAATGCAACAACGAGGAGATCAAGCAGGAAAATTCCAACAAGAATCCTACCGTGAACAGCGTTCAGCGCGATTATATGGCAGGCGAGGTCAGCAAGGATATCACCAAGCGATTCCTTCTCCCCCACGACATCGTGGAGGCTCACGAGGAAGGCATTATCCATTTCCACGACGCGGATTATTTCGCTCAGCACATGCATAACTGCTGTCTGGTAAACCTTGAGGATATGCTCACAAACGGCACCGTCATCAGCGAGACTATGATAGACAGACCTCACAGCTTCTCCACCGCATGCAATATCGCTACTCAGATAATCGCACAGATAGCTTCCTCTCAGTACGGCGGACAGAGTATCTCACTGTCTCACATCGCGCCCTTCGTGCAGGTCAGCCGCGAAAAGTTCCGCAAGGAGGTACGCGAGGAATTCCGCGCTGCGGGTATCGATGCGGACGACGAAAAGATCAACAAGATCGCCGAAATGCGCGTTAAGGAAGAGATCAACAGAGGCGTTCAGATGATTCAGTATCAGGTCATCACTCTCATGACCACAAACGGTCAGGCACCCTTTGTTACTGTGTTCATGTACCTTGACGAGGTTCCCGAGGGTCAGACCAGAGACGACCTGGCATGCATTATCGAGGAAGTCCTCAAACAGCGTATCAATGGCGTTAAGAATGAAAAGGGCGTGTTCATCACCCCTGCATTCCCTAAGCTTATCTATGTTCTTGAAGAGGACAATGTCACCGAGGACAGCAAATACTGGTATCTTACCAAGCTTGCCGCAGAATGCACCGCAAAGAGAAAGGTTCCCGACTATATCTCCGAAAAGGTGATGTTCCAGCTTAAGGACGGAAACTGCTATCCCTGCATGGGCTGCCGCTCCTTCCTCACAGTCTACAAGGACGAACAGGGCAGTCCCAAATTCTTCGGAAGATTCAATCAGGGCGTTGTTACTATCAATCTCGTGGACGCTGCCTGCTCCTCGGGCGGAGATATGGATAAGTTCTGGCAGATACTCGACGAACGTCTCGAGCTTTGCCGCCGCGCTCTCATGTGCCGTCATAATCGTCTGAAGGGCACCCTTTCCGACGCAGCGCCTATACTCTGGCAGTACGGCGCTCTCGCAAGACTTAAAAAGGGCGAGCCTATCACCAAGCTGCTGTACAACGGGTATTCTACAATTTCACTGGGATATGCGGGACTTTGCGAGTGCACACGCCGCATGACTGGCAAGCCTCACACGGACCCCTCCGCTACACCCTTTGCTCTTGAAGTTATGCAGCACCTTAACGACGCCTGCGCTAAGTGGAGAGCGGAGACCAATATTGATTTCAGCCTGTACGGCACTCCCCTCGAATCCACTACCTACAAGTTTGCTAAATGCTTACAGAAGCGCTTTGGCAAGATAGAGGGCGTTACCGACAAGAATTATATCACCAACAGCTATCATGTTCATGTTACCGAAAATATCAACGCTTTTGACAAGCTAAAGTTCGAATCCCAGTTCCAGAAGCTCTCCCCCGGCGGCGCTATCAGCTATGTTGAGGTGCCCAATATGCAGAACAATATCGACGCTGTTCTGACCGTCATCAAGTATATCTATGACAACATCATGTACGCGGAGCTCAACACAAAGAGCGACTACTGTCAGATATGCGGCTACAGCGGAGAGATAAACATCGTTAACGATGATGCGGGAAAGCTGGTATGGGAATGTCCTCAGTGCGGCAACAGAGATCAGAATAAGATGAACGTTGCAAGACGTACCTGCGGATATATCGGAACTCAGTTCTGGAATCAGGGAAGAACTCAGGAGATCAAAGAAAGAGTTCTTCATCTGTGATGCTCTGCTTGTAAAACAGGTGGTATTGGTCGGAATTATCCGACCAATATTTTTGGAAAGAGAAGGATAATTTAAAAATGAACTACGGAGAGATAAAAAACTGCGATATAGCAAACGGGGTGGGCGTGAGAGTATCGCTCTTTGTCAGCGGCTGTACTCATCACTGCGAGGGGTGCTTCAATCCCATGACATGGGATTTCAACTACGGCAAGCCCTTCGATAAGGAAGCCGAAGAGCATATTACAGAGCTGCTGTCCCACGAGTATATCCGCGGTCTGACTCTGCTGGGCGGCGAGCCAATGGAGCCCGAAAATCAGAAGGCGCTGCTGCCGCTGCTGCGGAGGGTCCGCAAGGAATTTCCCAAAAAGGACATCTGGTGCTATACGGGATATACCTTCGAAAGGGATATTCTGAACGACATGTGTCAAAAATATGAGGAGACCCCCGAGCTGCTCAGATGCATTGATGTTCTGGTGGACGGAGAATTTATCCTTGCGCGGAAGAACATCTCTCTGCGGTTCAGAGGTTCGGACAATCAGCGGATAATTGATGTGAAAAAGTCGCTTGAAACAGGCACGACAGTGCTGTGGAATGATTAAGGCAATACCGCACAAAGCTTGTGCGGTGTTGCCTTAATGAAACAAAATCCCCCGAGAAAATCTCGGGGGATTTTGTTTCAGCTTTTCTGTTTTTTCTTAGGCTTATCGGTAAGCATAAAGCTGTGTCCGATAAGCCGATTTATCTCTTCATCGGGGACGTCCGAATCAATGTATACGGTTATCCAGAGCCGCTTGTTCATGTGATATGCTTCGGTTATGCCTTCGTATGCGGATTTCAGAAAATCCGACTGCTCGGGCTCGCATTTCAGATTGAGAATATATTTCCCATTGTAAAGCATTATCAGCCCGAACCATTTTCTGCTGTCCGAATGGCGCAGGACTACGGTCTCAAAGTCCCCGTCAAAGGGACTGTCCGCAGCTGCACCCTTCAGCGTTAATGCATAGTCTATGATGTCCTGCTTGGTCATTATGAATTAAGCTTCTTTTCAAGCTCTTCCTTGATGACCTTGGGTGTTGCAACTCCCTTGAGAGCCTTCGTGCACTGTCCCATGAGGAAGCCGAATACCTTGACATCGCCGCTCTTGTACTGCTCAACAGCCTTTGCATTGTTTGCAAGCACCTCGTCGATCATCTCGGCAGCCTTGCCCGAATCGTTGGAGATGAGCATGCCCTCGGCAGCTGCGATCTTCTCGGGGTCTCCGCCCTGCTCGGACATGATGCGGAATACCTTCTTGGCGTCGTTCTTGGATATCTTCTCGGTATCGGACATCTCAACAAGTCTGCCCAGCTCGGCAGGAGTAAAGGGAAGGTTATCCAGCGAAATTTCGCCTAAATTGATTCTTCTCATAAGCTCGCCGAGGATAAAGTTTGCAACAGACTTAGGATTGTTGTAGACCTCCAGAGCAGCCTCGTAAAGGTCGGAAATCTTCTTAGTGTTTACGATTATCTTCGCGTCCACCTCGGAAAGACCGTACTTATTAACGTACTTGTCAAGTCTCTCATAAGGCATTTCGGGAAGTGAATTCTTTATTCTTTCCAGGTCCTCGTCGGTGAAGTTCACCTGTAAAATATCGGGGTCGGGGAAATATTTATAGTCGTGAGCGTCCTCCTTGGAACGCATTGTCTTGGTCTCGCCCTTGTTGTCGTCGTAGCGTCTTGTTTCCTGAACGACACGCTCTCCCCTGTCAAGGAGTCTGGACTGGCGCTTTATCTCGTACTCGATAGTTCTGTAAATTGATTTGAGAGAGTTCAGGTTCTTGATCTCAGCTCTTGTACCGAATTCCTTGTCCTCGGGGCGCATGATAGATACGTTGACGTCGCAGCGGATAGAGCCCTGTTCCATTTTACAGTCGGAAACGCCTGCATACTGGAGCAGCAGAGCTATCTTCTCCACCAGTGAGCGCGCCTCCTCAGCGGAGCTGATATCCGGCTCGGTTACTATCTCGATAAGCGGGATTCCGCAGCGGTTATAGTCAGCAAGAGATACGCCGTTCAGATCGTCATGGACAAGCTTTCCCGCGTCCTCTTCAAGGTGTATACGGTTAATTCTTATATTCTTGGTCTTCTTCTCGCCGTTTTCCTCGTACTCAATGGGCACGGAGCCGTTAATGCACAGCGGAAGGTTCAGCTGTGATATCTGATAAGCCTTGGGAAGGTCGGGATAGAAATAATTCTTTCTGTCGAACACCGAAAATTTATTGATAGAGCAGTTCAGCGCATAGCCTGCCTTGACTGCATACTCAACGGCAGTCTGATTGATAACGGGAAGCGTACCAGGCAGACCTGTGCAGACAGGACAGCAGCGGCTGTTCCTGTCGCCGCCGAATTCAGCGGAGCAGGTGCAGAATACCTTTGATTTCGTTAAAAGCTCGGAGTGGATCTCAAGTCCGATAACGGGAATATAGTTTGACATCTTAATTACTCCTTTCCCTTATATATTAGCCTTGACATAGGCGAAATTCTTTTCGTAAGCGTCAGCTGCGCCGATAATGGTCGCCTCGTCCCACATCTTGCCGATGATAGACATTCCGATAGGCATACCCTTGGAATCGTAACCGCAAGGTGTGGAAATTGCGGGAAGTGATGCTATATTTACGGTAACGGTGCAGATATCCGCCTGATACATCTTGGCAGGATCGGAGATATTCTCGTTCACGCCGTATGCAACGGTAGGAGCGGTAGGAGTAAGAATGATATCGCAGTTTTCAAATATCTGTGCATATTCCTCTCTGATCTTCTGCTTGAGAGCCATTGCCTTGCCGTAATAAGCGTCGTAATAGCCCGAGCAGAGAGCGTAGTTTCCGAGGAGGATACGTCTCTTGACCTCGTCGCCGAAGCCCTCGCTTCTGGAATTGGTGATAAGCTCGTTGAAGTTCTCGCCGATCTCGCTGCGGTGACCGTACTTGATGCCGTCGAAGCGGGAAAGATTGGAGGAAGCCTCTGCGGAGGATATAAGATAGTAGGAAGCGACCGCATATTTCAGTGAAGGCATGGAGCAGTCAACCAGTTCTGCGCCCATAGCCTTGAACTCGTCGGCAGCCTTTAATACGGCATTTCTTACGTCCTCGTCGATGCCGTCCGCATAGAATTCCTTGGGGAGAGCGATCTTCACGCCCTTCATATCCATGCCGATCTTTGATGTATAGTCCATTGTATCAAGCTTTGAAGCGGTTCCGTCGTGGGGGTCGTAGCCTGCAATGGCATTGAGAATGTATGCGCAGTCGTGAGCGTCCTTTGCGATAGGTCCGATCTGGTCGAGAGAGCTTGCAAATGCAACGAGCCCGTAACGGGAAACTCTTCCGTAAGTAGGCTAAAGTCCCGTAACTCCGCAGAATGAGGAGGGCTGACGGATAGATCCGCCCGTATCGGAGCCTAACGCCGCAGCACAGAGAGAAGCTCCCACAGCAGCAGCCGAGCCGCCCGAAGAGCCTCCGGGAACTCTGCCTGTATCATAAGGATTCTTAGTCTTCCTGAATGCAGAGGTCTGAGTGGAGCCGCCCATGGCAAACTCGTCCATAGAGGTCTTGCCCAGCATAACGATATCCTCAGCTTCAAGCTTATTCATAACTGTTGCGTTATAGGGAGGGATAAAATTCTCCAGCATTCTTGAAGCGCAGGTAGTAAGTACGCCCTCGGTGCAGATATTGTCCTTGATGGCAAGAGGGATTCCGCAGAGTGCGCCTGCCTCACCCGCATTTATCTTCTTCTGAGCCTTTTCGGCGTCCTCGTGAGCCCTTTCGGGTGTAACGGTTATATAGCTTTCAAGCTTACCGTCGATTTCTGAAATTCTGCCGAGATAAGCGTCTGTCAGCTCAGCTGCGGAAATTTCCTTACTGTCAAGCATACGGCGCATATCACGGATCTTAAGAGACGTAACGTCCATCATATTCAACTCCTGTATCTATAAAATTATTCAACGACCTTGGGAACAACGAAGCTGTTTTCGCTGTTTACGGCATTTTGCAGGACCTTCTCAGTGGGAAGAGAGGGCTGCGCTTCGTCCTTGCGCAGATCCTTAAGGTAGACGTTGTGATTGTCCTTAATGGGATCGTATGTGATGTCGATCTCCTTGATCGTGTCCATGATCTCAATAATATCGGTCATATCCTCTGCCATTGCTTCAAAGCCTTCCTCGGTGAAATTCAGCTTTCCCAGCTTAGCAAGATACTTTACCATTTCCAGATCCATAATAATCCTCCTATCCGCCGCATATCGGCACAAATCAATACAATGTTATTATACCATATTTTATCTTGATTTGCAACAATTTTTATGATTTTTTATGATTTAATCATAATTCGTCGGTTTTATGTTAAAAAATATCAAATAATACGAAATCTTTTCTAAAAGTTTGTATAAATATCCAAAATCCTTGCAATACTATTGCAAAAGCAAGAAAAAAGGGGTATAATATAATAGTCGTTACGGAAAAAGTATCACGGTGTTAATCGCTGCGGTTTTCCTGCATGGCTTTAATGCCGATCATAATGGGATATAGCCAAGCGGTAAGGCAGCGGACTTTGACTCCGTCATTTCGCCGGTTCAAATCCGGCTATCCCAACCATATCCTGGGGTGTCGCCAAGCGGTAAGGCACTTGACTCTGACTCA
>JALEMR010000049.1 GCA_022768245.1 Oscillospiraceae bacterium | reverse complement strand
ATTACAGTCGGTAAATACTTCCTCCATCTGCATTTCGTTTTTGAAAAAATCCTTTTCGGAGCAGAGTTATCCCTCCGCATATTACAGTAAATTTTCCGTCAATGAGATAATCCTGCTTCGCTGAAATCAATTGTGTTCATCATATAGAGAGTTATAAACTTATTCATAGTTGTTTTCCTCGTTTCAATACATCCTCTTTTAATGTGTATCTGCTTACATTATAGCAAATTAACATCAAATTGTCAAATTATAATAAACATATTATTGATAAATTGTCAATTCCTTGACAAAACAAGGATTAACTGCTATAATTAACATGGTGAATTATATTACAGAGAAAAACCGAATGGAGTTTATACAATGATACTGTCACTGGAAAATATCAGTAAAATATATAACGGAAATACCATACTTGACAACGTTGCCCTCACTATCGAGGATAACGACAGAATAGGTCTTATCGGCGTAAACGGCTGCGGAAAATCCACCCTGCTCCGCATTATCACAGGGCTGGAGGAATACGAGTCCCAGCCCGAGCCGAATGTGCCGCAGCTTGCGATAACCAAAAAGGCAACGGTAGGCTTTCTGCAGCAGAACACGGGGCTTGACCGCAACAGCACTATCATCGAGGAAATGACCTCCGTATTCCGTCCGCTCCTTGATGTTCAGGAGAAAATGCGGCAGCTTGAACAGGAAATGGCACGGCCCGAAGTCCACGACGATAAAAAGCGCTTTGCCGAGATATCCGCCGAGTACGACCGTCAGACCGCATATTTTGAATCGCAGGACGGCTATCTTATCAACGTTAAGATACGCACAGTTTTAAACGGTATGGACTTCCCTCCCGAGCGGGACAATATGATAATATCGTCACTGAGCGGCGGCGAAAAGACCCGTCTTGCACTGGCGAAGCTGCTCCTTGAAAATCCGTCCCTGCTTATCCTGGACGAGCCCACCAATCACCTTGATTTCAACACCATAGTCTGGCTGGAGGATTATCTCCAGAGCTACAAGGGCGCGCTGCTGATAGTCTCCCATGACCGCTATTTCCTCGATAAGCTGACAACTTCCATATGCGAGATAGAACACGGACATCTCAAACGCTACAAGGGAAACTATACGGCGTATACCGTGCAGAAGGAAGCCGATACCGTTCGTCAGATGAAGGAATACGAGGCTCAGCAGGAGGAGATAGCCAAGCTGGAGGATTTTGTGGCAAGAAATCTGGTCCGTGCCACCACGTCCTCAATGGCGAAAAGCCGCATAAAAAAGCTTGAATCCATGGAGCTTATCGAAAAGCCTGCAGGTCCCGAGAAAAAGGCGAAGATACGCTTTGAGTACGATATCGTCCCTCCGCTGGATATCCTGTCCGTAAAGGATATCGACGTTTCCGTGGGCAAGGGAGCGGACAGAAAAACTCTCGTAGAGCACCTGTCCTTCGATGTGCGCCGCGGTGATAAGCTGGGCATAATCGGCTCCAACGGAATAGGAAAATCCACGCTTTTAAAGATACTCTGCAAGCAGCTGCCCATAACTCACGGAAAGACCGAATGGACGAAAAACATCAAGCTTTCCTACTTCGACCAGGAAAACTCTATCCTCGATTTCAATAACACCGTCATGGAAGAAATTCACAAGCGCCGCCCCACAATGACCGACGGACAGGTGCGCTCACTGCTGGGACTTGTGCGGATAACGGGCGAAAACGTCTATAAGCAGGTAGGCGTCATAAGCGGCGGCGAGCGCGCCAAGCTCTGCTTTGCGGTGATGATGCTTGAGCGGGGAAATGTCCTCGTTCTGGACGAGCCTACCAACCACCTTGATATGGCGACCAAGGAGGTCCTCGAGGAAGCCCTCTGCAGCTATGACGGAACTATCATATTCGTTTCCCATGACCGCTATATCCTGAATAAGCTTGCCACGAGGATCATGGATATCACCGAAGACGGTGCGGAAATGTTCGAGTGCGGCTTTGAAGAGTACATGGACATAAAGACAAAGCGCAAAGAGGAAGCGGAAAAAGCTGCTTTGCAGGAGAAAATGCAGAAGGAAAAGCAGGAAGCCGAGGAACGTGGCGCAAAGGCGTTCCGCTCCAAGGAGCAGCGCGCCAAGGACGCAAAGCGCAGACAGCGGATAAAGGAGCTTGAAGCCGAGATAGACCGCCTTGAAGCGGAAATGGCTGCGCTTCAGCAGGAAATGGCTTCTCCGGAGGTCTGCACCGATTATCAGCTCATGCACCAAAAATGCGATGAGTTTGAACAGCTGAAAAGCCTTTCCGCCGAGTATTCGGACGAGTGGCTCATGCTTTCGGAGGAAGAATAACTATCAATGAACAGAAATATGAAGGTAGCGGCGATACACGATCTGTCGGGGATCGGACGATGCTCGCTGACGGTGATACTCCCGACATTGTCCGCCATGGGCATACAGGTCTGTCCTATTCCCACGGCGATACTTTCGGCTCATACGGGCGGCTTCGGCGATGTGGTCATGGAGGACCTGACCGATTACATCTCCCCCGCTCTCGACCATTACAAGCGGCTGGGCTTTGATTTCGACTGCGTATACAGCGGCTTTCTCGCTTCCACGGCGCAGATAGACCACTGTCTGGAATTTTTCCGTGAATATAAGTCCTCGCTTAAGGTGGTGGACCCTGTTATGGCAGACCACGGGAAGCCCTACAAGACCTGCGGAAAGGATCTGCGCAGCGGCATGAAGGAGCTTGTGCGCATTGCGGATATCATCACGCCGAACGTCACCGAAGCGGCTATGCTTCTGGGAGAAAATCCCTATCAGCCCGACCTGACCTCACAGCAGATGAAAAGCTTTCTTGTGCGGCTGTCCGAGCTGGGACCCCGGACCGTTGTAATCACCAGCGTATATTCGGGAGATAAGACCTATAATATCGGCTATGACAGCGTGCACAGCAAATTCTGGAAGGTTCCCTTCCATATGATAGACGTGAATTACCCGGGAACGGGAGACGTTTTCGCTTCGGTGCTGACAGGCTCCATACTCCGCGGAGACAGCCTTCCCCTTGCCATGAACCGCGCGTCGTCCTTTCTGGAGCTTGCCATAAAGACCACCTACGGTTACTGTGCCGACCCGCGTGAGGGCATACTGCTGGAAGGCTGTCTGGATTATCTTATGGGAAATCCGCTGCTGTGCGACTATGAAACTTTATAGAGGATACACTAATGAAAACACTGAATATCGTTCTTGTGGAGCCGCAGATTCCGCAGAACACGGGAAATATCTCCCGCACCTGCGCGGTCACGGGAGCAAGACTTCATCTTGTAAGACCCTTCGGCTTTGAGATAACCGACAAGCACTTAAAGCGGGCGGGACTTGACTACTGGGATAAGCTGGACATAACCTATTATGAAGGGCTTGACGATTTTTTCGCTCGTACAAGCGGAAAGTATTTCTACTTTACAACAAAGGGACGCCATGTCCATTCCGAGGTGGAATATCCCGACGGGTGCTATCTGGTGTTCGGACGTGAGGACGCAGGACTCCCCGAGGAGCTGCTGTATAAAAATCCCGATACCTGCGTGAGGATACCCATGCGCCCCGCACTGCGGAGCCTTAATCTGTCAAACTCCGTTGCCATAGGCACATATGAGGTGCTGCGGCAGTGGGATTATCCCGAGCTTTCCACCGAGGGACAGCTTACAAAATATGTATGGTAAATTCTTATAGGAGGATAACAATATGTCAAAGATCAAATTCATGGCGGATTCCGCCTGCGACATCTCAAAGGAGGACGAAAAGAAATATGACATCAAGGTGCTGTGCTTCCCCATAACCGTGGGAGAGAAGAGCTTCTATGACCGTGATATGAACATCAAGGAGTATTATGACCTGATAATGAGCTCCCCCGACCTTCCGAAGCATTCACAGCTTACCCCGATGATGTACAAGGAGTGCTACGAGCAGTACCGGAAGGAGGGCTATTCCGATGTGATATACACTGCCATTGCTTCCAAGGGCTCCAATACTATCAATTCCGCAAAGCTGGCAAGAGAGCAGTTTTACGAGGAAAATCCCGATGCCAAGGGATCCATGAGCATACGCATACTGGATTCGGGCAACTACACGGGCACTATCGGCTATCCGCTGATACAGGCGGCGATAAAGGCGGAGAACGGCGCTTCCGCAGACGAGGTGGAGGGCTATCTGACGGAATGGTACTCAAAGGCAGAGGTGCATTTCGGCACATTTTCGCTGGAGTTTGTGAAGAAATCGGGACGGGTAAGCTCTGCGGCAGGCTTTGTTGGAGAAGTGCTGGGACTTCGGCCGATAATCTGCATAAAGCAGGGCGTATCCACCGTAGAGGCAAAGGTGCGCGGAGACAAGGCAGTTGTTCCGAAGCTTGCGGACATGGTCTGCGACAGGATAATCCCCGATTCGCCCTATGTGGTAATGGAGGGCTACGACCCCGTCTACACCGACGAGATAACCAAGGAGCTGACAAAGCGTCTGGGCTATCCCCCCGAGATGAGTTTTGACATCGGCGGAGTTATCGCCGCAAACTGCGGACCGAAAACCGTTGCGGTAGCCTTCAAGGGCAAGGACTAAAACAAAAACACGGATAAGACAAAGCGTGAACGCCCGTCTTATCCGTTATATTTTATCCTAATTCGTATGTCACTCCGTCGAAGTATACTGCCTTAGCCTGTGTTATGTCGATGTATTTCTTGATAGTTGTGTTCACTTCCTCGGAGTATTCAAAGTCAATGCTGTTATACCAGTATTCGCCGTCAAAAGAGCTGCTGCCGCTTGAAGCGGATAATGTGATATGCGTATTGTCGTTCATTATCATATATGCTTTTTTTCCATATTCTGATCGCAGATCATCCCGATCGCTTGTAAAGCTCATTCTTACTCCCGAAGCGGTTGCTTTCATCTCTGTAATGGCGTACTCACTGTTATCCTGTGCGCTTATATCCGCATATCTGACTGTAAGCGCATTATCCGAAGCCGTATACCTGAAGCTGACGCTCCACCCGATAGGCAGACAGAGCACAGAGCTGTCGTCAAAATCCACAGGCTCATCTGTCTCCTGCTTATAATAGCCCCATTTTTTGTGATTAAGTCCGTAATAAACATTATTTTCATTTTCAAGCTCAAAGCTTTCTCTGAGAAGTACAAGTCTGTCACAGGTCATCTCAATTTTTCTGCCGGTGAGGTCATCTCCGTTTATGTCCATGGTGTAAATAATGTCGCCGTATTCGTCGATGTATGAACCGCCTCCGCCGCCGAAGCCGCCTTTATATGCTTTGATATCCCACCCGGCGCGCTGCCAGCTGATATTGTGGTCATCGGGACATTCGTTCAGAAAATGGTCTGTTACCGGAGTTCCGTCCTTGCGGGACAGCTTCACCGCGGCAAACATTGAATCATAGCTGCCCGTGACTCCCATGACATCAATTTGATAGTCATCATCGGAAACAGTGTACTTCACATCGCTGACAGTCCCAATCAGCGACTGTGCCAGCTCGCTGTCGTCAATTCTGATATATCTTCCGAGTATCTCGTCAAAGCCGAACAGCTCTGCCGCCGCAGTGACCGTGAACAGCACCGCAAGGCAAGCCGCAACCGGAATAACAACCGCACGCTTTATTATGTGACTTTTCTTCCTCCGTCCGAAGCGCTTTTCCTTGACCCTTTCCGTAAGCTCGGCGGAGGGCGAAAAGCCTTCAAAGGCAGCCTGTATAAGCGCGGAATTATCGGATATCTTTTTCATCGTTCCATTCCTCCCTTAAAATCTCTTTGAGCTTTTCCCTTGCCCGTTTCAGGCGGGTCCTCACCGCAGGCTCGCTTATTTTCATAAGCTTTGCGGCTTCATCGCAGGAAAAGCCGTAGTAATAGTAGTACAAGACCGCAAGCCGATACTTCTCTGGAAGAGACATGACTGCGTCAGCCACTGGATTTCCATAAGCAAAATCCGCGCTGTTATCGGCGGAGTTATCGTCGAGTTCTTCCCGCAGTCGGTTCGCCGCCGAACGCTTTATCATCTTGCATTCGTTTATCGCCACTCGGATAAGCCATGCTTTCAGATGTTCCTCGTCCTTAAATTCCTTTTTGTGAACGGAAAGCTTGAAGAAGGTCTCCTGAAAGACGTCCTCGGCGTCGGAAACGTTTCCGCATCGGACAAAGGCGGTCTTATATACGATATCGCCGTATGTATCCACGGCACTTTCAAAATCGGGAATCATTTCATTGCCCCTTTACCTGTTTGTACGTCAGAGTCAGCCGGCTTATCTGACGTTCACTATATAAATGCATCACCTGCCCGAAATGTGACAGGCTCTTCAAAAAAATTGCCGAACCTGTAAAAGGTTCGGCGCATTTTATTGTATACTCTCCAGAGAAGTGATATCGTAAGGCGTTTCCTGATAAACGCAGTAGTTTATCCAGTTGGAGAACAGCAGATTCGCATGACACCGCCAGTTGAAATGGGGGGGCTGGCTGGGGTCGTTGTAAGGGAAATAATTATAGGGCACGCTGATATTCAGCCCCTTGGACTTGTCGCGGAAATACTCCTCGGAAAGGGTGAAGCGGTCGTATTCGGAATGACCCGTTATGAAAAACTGTCGGTTTGACTTATCGGTGATGATATGTACTCCCGAAATTGGCGACGATGTGAGGATACGCAGATCGTTATTCTTTTCCACGTCCAGACGGTCAACGCCCGTGTGCCTTGAATGAGGGACGAAAAAGGTCTCGTCAAAGCCCCTCACCAGCGGATGATTGGGCACCTCTATCTTGTGCGGGAATACGCCGAACATCTTTTCGGACAGCTGATGCTTCGGTATGCCGTAATGATAATACAGTCCCGCCTGCGCTCCCCAGCATATATGGAACGTCGAAAATACGTGGGATTTGGACCATTCCATTATGGTGCAGAGCTCGTTCCAGTAGTCCACCTCTTCAAAGGGCAGCTGCTCCACTGGCGCGCCTGTGATTATCAATCCGTCGAAATACTGCTCCTTAATCTCGTCAAAGGTCTGGTAGAACTTGGTCAGATGCTCCTGCGATGTGTTCTTCGCCACATGAGAAGCGGTCTGGATAAGCTCGATATTCACCTGGAGGGGCGTGTTGCTGAGCAGTCTTAATATCTGCGTTTCCGTCTGTATCTTTTTCGGCATGAGATTCAGTATGGCGATATTCAGCGGACGGATATCCTGCTTCTCGGCGACGGAATCCGTCATCACGAAGATATTTTCCTTGGTGAGCTCGTCAAAGGCAGGCAGATTATTTGGTATGTTTATCGGCATTTAAATTCATTTCCTTTTTGTAAATTATCTGTACGTATCGGCAGTTTCGGTGATAAACCGCTCCGTCCCCGCAGCGGTATCGGGCTGTACTCTTTCGGGAGAGCCTGCGTCCGCTGCCGTATCGGCGGAGATATCCTCATATACGCCGTTTCTGTCGGGAGTATCGGCGTAGAGATTTTCCGCGCCGTAAACGGTCGTTCCGGTGGCTCCCGTCATAGGTGCCCTTGTGGTCTCCGCAGTGTACCGCTCGGCGGTGGAGCCCGTAAATGTAGGGCTCGTCGAGGAATGAGGTGGTATCGTTTCGAGGGAGGGCATGGTCTGCTTCTCCTGCTCTTCCCTGCCGCAGCCCGTAAGGACTGCCGTCATCAGCGCTGCTGCAATTATCAGTCTTTTCATCTGTAAACTATGTAGTTATCGGAATCCTCGGGCGCTTCCGACAAATAAGCGGATATAACGTTCATAAGACCGACCTCGTCGGAAACATCGGCATCGTCTCCGCTGTCGTACAATACCGACAGATTGTCAAAGTCAAGAGCTTCGGGGTGAAGCACCTCTGCATTCCGCTCTTCGATATCCTTTGCGGAGACCTCCAGGATAACGCCGCAGCCATGCTCCGCAGCATTGTCGTACACGATATTCGCCGCACGGACAAGGGCATTGTAGCGGTCTCCGAAGGCAAGTCCCTCGCCAAGGTCGTCATAGTCGGATATCTCAAATTCGGGGAAACGGTCGCCGCTGATGATAATGTAGTCAAAGCCGCCTGCGGAGACTTCGGAAGATATATCGTCGATATAGTCGATGGTGTCCTCGTTGTAGGGCGACAGATAGCTGATGCCGTCCTCGTCGGTCCATATTTCGCCGTCTGCGGTCTTGTAGGAGCCGTAACCGTTTTCGCCGTAGATATTGCTGTCTTCGAGAAGATTTATCTTTGCGATCGGATAAAGCCCCGCCTCTCTTGCGGCGGAAGCAAGCTCGTCCGCAAAGAGATTTGATCTGATATTGTCGCCCTGCGCAAAGGACGCAAAGGGAGATTTGATGTTGAAGTATATATCTCCGCCCTTAGCCTTAAGAGTAAACACAGCGGCATTATAGCCCTCGTTTTTGATAGCCGCAAGCTCGTCTGCGAGAGCGTCCATATCGGACATGACATCAAGGCTTACCGATGCAGCCCTTATCTCGGACAGCGCAGGGATATCAAGTTCGGGCTCTTCGGGGATATCCTCAGTCACCGCAGTGGTTTCGGCAGGCTCGGGCTCGGTCACTGCGGGCGCTGTTTCGCTGACCTGCATATCGGAGGAAACGCCGCTTTCCTCCCCTGCTTTCTTTTCGGATAAATACTTATGGATAGGCGCGCCTATGCTGTAGCCGAGAAATACCAGCAGCGCAAGTCCGATAATGCACAGCACTGCCTTGATGACCGAATTTGCGGTATTTCTTTTCGAGGACGGGGTCTTTCGGGTCTTGTAGACCTTTCTTCCGGGTCTGCTCCGTTTGGGCTTTTTATACTTTACGTGAGACATACTCAAATTCTCCTTTCGTTAGAACGTACCGAGCGGCATGCCCGACAATCCGAAGAATGCCATGCTCAATATCCCGAGGTATATCATTATCAGAGGATATCCTCTGAACGCTGCGGGCACCCTTTCCGAGTTCAGTCTGTCGTACACCGAAGCGGTCAGATAGAGCGCCAGTGAATATCCCAGTCCCGAACCCAGACCGTATATAACGTACTCATGCAGACTGCGGCAGTCCACAGAGCTTAACAGCATTGTTCCCAGAACGGCGCTGTTAAATACGGCGAAGTGAATGTATTTTCTGATACTTTCTATCCTGTCGCCCATGAATTTCCACACCAGCATGATTGTGACGAAATAAAGCACGCACAGTATGCAGATATAGAACACAGGCTGATAGGTCCGATAATCGGCGGCATTGCGGAAATTCCTCTCCACCAGCCACACAAGGATATTTGCGGCGGTGCACATATAAGTGACCGCAGCCGAAAAGCCGAATATGCTCTTCCTGTTCTTAGAGACAGCAACGATGGTATCTGTGCCCAGCGAACGGGATAATGCGATATTTTCGGTAAATATCATTACAAAAAGCGTAACGATTATTGATTTGATGATCTCCATAATAAACTCGCTTTATTTTGATTTTCTCCTGACAAGGCGGGATATAAGACGAACTGCCGCGGCAAGAAGTCCCACAGCGAGAAATCCGCCGAAGGGATAGCCTATCCCCGAAAATGTGTATTTAATGCCGTAAAGCTGTCCGCCTATGCCTCCCGTCGAGAGCAGCTCTCTCAGAAAGCCGATGATAATGACCGCAATGTCATATCCCGCAAGAGTGGTGAGGATATCGGCGAACATCTTCCCTTTGGATTCTCTGAAAAACTGCAGCTCCGAACGGGACACTATAAAGGGATTCGTTATCAGCAGCGGAGCGATAATTCCCATGGAAACAGTTTTTTCAGGCATAATTTTCGAAAAGAGAATATATATCGGAACGAACATTAATGCCCCGATAAGCGTATATAATATAACACGGCTGGTATACACGATCTTCCGCGGGATAAACGAGGATATCGTCAATGTAAGAAACGTGAGCAATGTCATAAACATCGATAGAATTATGGCATTTTCAAGCGTATCTGCATATAATACAGCAGGAGAGACCGCAAGTCCGCAGGCAAGCAGCGGGTTTTTCCGCAGAAAATTTGCTGCGGGCGAAAACTTGTAATCGGAGGTCTTATTCTGCTCCCGAAGCTGTTCCTGTTCCGACATCGGCAGCCGCCTCCTTTCTCTGTGCTTCCCTGTCGGATATGATTATCCCCACAGGCGCGGCTATAACCGCCGCATATACCGCGGGATTTTCCGCAAGAGCGCAGTATCTGAATATTCCTATGAGCGCCCCCGAACAGATGCCGTAAATTATCCTGCCCTTAAGAGTTTTGGGAGCGTTCCTGCATATAATAAATATCGAAACGAAAAGGTACATTCCTCCGCAGATATCGTATTTTATCCCGGAAGCGCCTCCGCCGAGTATCAGCGCAGACAGGGCGTATACCGCAGTCTGTGACAGAAATACCTCAAAGGAGGATATCCTCACAGCCATGAGATATATCCCCATGACTGCCAGGAGAACGATTATCCCCGTTCCCATAGGCGACAGGCATCGTCCGATGAGCATTTCGTAATCGGAAACGGGGGACGTGGTCGCCGTCTGCATTGTCTTTGAGAATGACGGGAACAGGTCGTTTGACACTGCCGACCTTAAATCGGGGCGGTCAAACACCTTCGGATAGGACAGCACCTCGGAGGAATAGCATATCTCGGCGAAGATGTACGCGGCGCAGGCGGGGCTGAATATCTCACAGCCATGTCCGCCGAAGCAGTGCTTTACTATTGCCGTGCCGAATACGCCGCATATCACTATGATGTAATAGGGCACCGAAGCGGGCATCATAAGAGCGATCGCAAGTCCCGTGCAGAGGGAGGAAAGGTCGCTGAAGTCAACGTCCCGCTTTCTCATTTTTACGCAGACGAAGTCACAGAAAACACACACGGCAGCAGAAAGCGCAGCCGTAACAAGAGCGCGCAGACCGTAATAGTATACAGCCATTCCCAGAAGTACCATAAGGCACATGAGAATATTGCCGTGTATCTGAATATCTGTTTTTTCGTTTGCGTTTTTCATATAGATACTTGAACTATCCTTTCTGAATATTCCGTCGGAACACCTGTGTTCCGAAAATCCTTGATTTTCTAATCTATCTTCGGAGATGATTTTTTGCATATTGAACTTATCAGCAGAAGCACCGTCAAGATCACCCTGACTTTTTCTGACCTGGAAAGCTTCGGTCTTAATTACGATATGATACAGACTGAAAGCCCCGAAACACGGGAGCTTATATCGGATATAATAAACCGCCTGTTCCTCATCAAGGACATTGACCTGTCAAGAGAAAAGCTATATATCGAGGTATTCTCCGACAAAACAGGAGGCTGCCTCATGTATATATCGGGCGCAAGAGGCAAGGACCTGACCGAATCGGAGGTTGAACCGCTCCCCGAGGAACGCACAGAGGTGATATATCTCTGCCGCAGCATTGACGAGCTTCTGGATTCCGCCCGTGAGATAAAAGCGCTTTTCGGACGAAATATAGCGTCAAGCAGCTTATACTATTCGGATGAATATTTTTGTCTGATTATATCGGTTTCGCAGGACAGCTGCTGTAAGCCGATAAAGCGTTCACCCGATGGCAGTGCCGAAAGAACGATGATACGTGCGGCGCATATCCGTGAACACTGCACGCCCGTGCTTGAAAGCAATGCCATAGAGCGGCTTTCGGAGCTTACTCTCTCATAGCCTTTACCGCGGCAGCCATATCGGGCGCCTTGAACAGATATGAGCCTGCCACCAGGACGTTTGCGCCGTCCTCCCTGACCCTGCGGGAGGTCTCGGCGTTGATGCCGCCGTCCACCTGAATGTCGAGTTCAATTCCCTTAGAATCGCAGAAGCTGCGAAGAGCGCGTATCTTCTCCTCGGTCTCGGGGATAAAGCCTTGTCCGCCAAAGCCGGGCTCTACGGTCATGACGAGTATCATATCCACGTCGCCGGCGAACTTGTACACCTCCGAAACGGGAGTGCCGGGCTTTATGGCAATGCCCGCCTTTTTCCCGAAGGAGCGTATAAGCTTGATCGTATCGGATACATCGCTCCCCGCTTCGGTGTGGAAGGTTATCATATCCGCGCCGCTTTCGGCGAATTCCTTTATATAGCGGTGAGGCTCGGTTATCATCAGATGCACGTCCAGAAACATATCCGTAGCCTTTCTGACGCATTTGAGCACGGGTATGCCGTAGCTGATATTATTAACGAACACGCCGTCCATAACATCAAAGTGAACATATTCCGCCCCCGACTTTTCGGTACGGATAAGCTCCGATCTCAGGTCGCAGAGGTCGGCGCTCAGAATTGAGGCTGATACAATAGTTTTCATATAAAGCTCCTGCCTTTGATACATTTATCTACTATATAGTATATAATAAAATTTCGATTCTGTCAACTGATCCGACAGGCGGCGGTAAATTGAGTGCCGCCGCAGTCGGTCATATATGTGATGCGGAAATGCAAATTGCAGTAACGGGCTATTCTATGGGCAGCTGCAGCTGTCACCTCGTTTCAGCCGGATTATTTCCGCTTGATTTATTTTATGCGGAAATAAAAATTCGGCTACCGCGGAGCCTCTGCGGCAATATTTCGCAAATCATCGGAAATGCTCTGTTTTTAATGGGATCGTTCCGAACGGAGCAACAAAACGCTGTCTAAATCAGTAGGTCAGTTTTTTCAGATTATCGTCCGTGGAAAATGTGGCTGCATTGTACAGAAACAGCACGCCGTCATATTCCGATACGTCGATAAGCTCCTTGTAGCTTATCTGGATATAGCGCATATCCAGCATGGTGACCTCGGAGTAGTTCTGGGTGAGAAACGGCACAAAGCTGTGAGCGTAGCTGTCCTTGATGACCAGCAGCTTTCCGCCCGTGCTGTCCGAGGTTATCTTTATCAGCGGCTGATTGGAGCCTGTGAATGCGGAGTATTTGTCCTTTACATCAAGGTATTCCCTGAAATAGATATCATCGTAAAATTCGGGCTCCTCGCCGAAGCTTTTATAGACGTACTCTCCCGTTACATTACAGCCGTTTATCGGGTGGTAGAAGTCAATGGTATCCGCTTCGATGCCGTCGTAGAGCGCCGAGGAATAAAGTGTGCCCTTGAAATCGTCCGAGGCATGCTCGATATCGAAGGAGCTCAGCGGTGCGGCGGTGAAGCCCATTTTCTTCGCTGCGGCGGTGTATGCCAGATATGCGCCGTAGGACGTCCAGTGGTGGTCGTTCCGATAATAGATATAGCTGTCCTTGTTGAGGGACATCACCGAATATGCGTCTATGGTGGATATATCGGAGGACAGCCCGCCGTAGACATTCTCGATGAAGGTCTTTTCGTCCAGCATGGGAGCATTTTTCGGAAGCTCGTCCGAATAAATATCCCCCGAAGTTGGCGCAAGCATGAAGAACACAGGCACGTCGGGATTATCCGCAGCAAAGGTGTTGACTGCGTTTATGCTCTTGTTGATAAGCTCGCTGTCGGGCTCGTTCACCCTCTGTGCGAGCCTTGAGCCTTTAATGATATACACGCCGTTGCGCTCGGTCTTTCCTACGAGCAGGTCGGCGTAGGTCTTGAATTTGACGAAAACATTCCGCCCGAAGAAGTGGTCTGCCACATAGGTCTCGGTATCGGCTGAAAAATCTCCGCCGTATATGTTCTTCGCTGATACCTTTGGAGGGTCGGAAAGATATCGGTTCTCAAGCTCCGAAAATGAAGCCTTGTCGCCGAAAACAGTCATTATCGCAAAGAATATCAGAATGGCAAAAAAGAGCGTCATTGTCACCGCGGAAATGGCTACCTTTCTTTTCACGCTGTTTTTGCCCAGCTTTTCTATCTGGTCCACAGACACTCCGCCTTCGGGACCCTTCTTTTTCTTCAACAAAGCTCACCTCCTCTAAAATCTGAAATACATGAACGGATTGTATGTGGCGTCGGTAAGGAATGCCGTGCAGATAAGCAGTACTGCCGCCTGTATAACAGGCATCGCATAGCTTACGGCTGCGCCCGATTTGCGGTTGAGCCTGCTGTAAAGCCTGTCGGGCAGCGTCGTGGAGCCTATGGCGCATATTACCAGCATAACGATATTGGAAGCCAGCATGTACAGCGAGTAGCTGTCCGCGAAAACTCCCGTTCCGCCGAACATAGCCTTGAAGAACATGAGCGCGTCCCCGAGGGTATCGGTATCGAAAAGCACCCAGCCGAACACCACAAGCAGGAAGGTATATATCGTGCTGACCGCCGATGGCAGCTTTTCCAGAAGCTTTCCAAGCCCCACTCTCTCGATAATGATGATGATACCGAAATACAGTCCCCACAGCATGAAATTCCAGCTTGCGCCGTGCCACAGTCCCGTCAATGCCCATACTATGAGCAGATTGAGCAGAGTTCTCTTCATTCCCCTGCGGTTGCCGCCTAAGGGGATATATACATAGCTTCTGAACCATGAGCCCAGAGTGATGTGCCACCTGCGCCAGAACTCGCTGACACTCTTTGAGATATAGGGGTGGTCAAAGTTCTGCGGGAAATTGAAGCCCATCATCTTTCCGAGACCTACCGCCATATCGGAGTAGCCCGAAAAGTCAAAGTATATCTGGAAGGTAAAGGCAAGTATGCCTATCCATGCGGTGAGCACAGATATCTCTCCGTAGTCGAGAGCCTTTATCTCCGTCCAGACAGCGCCGATATTATTGGCAAGGAGCACCTTTTTGGCAAGTCCCTTTATGAAATAGGCGATGCCTATGCTTATCTTGGACATATTCACGGAACGGTTGTCTATCTCTGCGGCAACGTCCTCGTAGCGGACGATAGGTCCCGCAACTATCTGCGGGAACATGGAGATATACGCCGCAAAGCTGAGGAAACTCTTCTGTACCTTTATCTTGCGCAGATAGAGGTCTATGGTGTAGGACATGCTCTGAAATGTGAAGAAGGATATTCCTATGGGAAGGTCTATCCGCTTTTCGTTCAGCTCAAAGGGGAAGATGCCGTTGAGCCATTTATTCACGCTGACAAAGGGATTGGTGACCGTCTGCCCCACGAGAGCGCTTATGTTGTCGAAGATGAAATTGCTGTACTTGAATACAGACAGCAGTCCCACGTTCATTATCACCGACACAAGCAGGCATATCTTCCGCTTTTTGTCATCATCGTCAAATTTGTCCATAAGACGTCCCGCCGTGTAGTCGATAAGCGTGGATATCAGCATTATAACGATATAAAACGGTTCGCCCCATGCATAGAACAGCAGTCCCGATATAAGCAGTATCACATTTCTGACCTTTGTTCCCGAGAAGAAGTACAGTATCATTACAACGGGAAGGAAAAAGTATAAGAATGTCAGACCGGAAAAGACCATGTTAAGTTATTCCTCCGTAATATTTTCTCCTAAAATTTTTTCACATTCTCTGATAAAATCGGTTCGGTTAGTCATTGTGTTGAGAATTTCCGTCATGCTCCCCGAGGTCAGAAGCTCGGGCAGACCGTATGCTTTCAGAACAGCCTTTCTTTTCTCCGAGGAATTCTTCCCGCCCGAAAGTCCCAGCTCGTACATATCCAGCCCCGTTATCGGGTCGGAGGATATATCGCTGCGCTTTTCATTGTCAAGCCTTATCCCCGCCTGTTCGAATGCCTTGATGATAATGTCGGTATCCATGCCCTCAACGCCCAGCTTGCCCTCCTTAGAGGGCTCGGACTTGCGGCGTTCCTTTCCGAAGATATCGGGGATATAGACATTGGTTATCTTTCCGCCGCCCACAGCGCCCTTAATGTATCTTCTTATGCGGAAGCCCGCCGTGTCCGAATCGGTGAGGATAATTATCCCCGTAGTTTGAGCATAATGACGTATCAGCGCCATTTTCTCCTTGTCCTTATATATACGGAAGCCATCGGTGCATATTATCAGCCCGTCTATTACCGATTTCAGTCTGATACGGTCATATTTTCCCTCGACTATGACCGCGCTGTCAAGATGTATAATAATTATCTCTCCTTATGAAAGCATTTTGATGATAGTCTCTTCCAATATCTCCGCGTGGAGCGCCTCGGGACGTGATTTCATCAGTCGTTCGCAGTCAAGCAGCATTCTGATATTTCTGCTTAGCTGCTCGTCGGGTATCCTTCCCGCATTGCGGAACGCCTTGTCCACCGTGAAGCCCCTTGCGCCGTAGCTGAAATCCGACTTTACGTCCGAAGCACTTTTGCGGTTTTTCAGAGCGGTCTTTGCCCGGAACAGGTCGATATACGTCCCAAGTATGGAGTACAGCAGAACTATTGGCTCGCTGCGCATATCGAGAAGCTCACCGAATACCGAAAGCGCACGCTGCTTGTTATGTGCTGTCAGAGCGTCGGTCAGGTCGTATATCTTAGCGTCGTCCTCGCCGGGACAGAGCAGCTCTATCATCTCCGGAGTTATGGGCTTATCCTGCGCATATGCGGACAGCTTGTCAAGCTCGCTGCTTATCATCAGCATATCGTATGCGCAGATATCGCAGAGCTGACGCAGCTCGTTCTCGCCGATAACGCATTTCTTTTTCTTCGCAAGTGCAGCCGCTGTTTTTGCCGAGTCCGCTGCCGTTTTTACGGGAAATGAGCAGACCGTGCCCTTTTTTGTCACTGCGTTTATCAGCCGTTTGTATGCAGGCTCGGGATTCTTCTTCCCCTTGCATATATCGAGGGAGGAAAAATACAGTATAAGCACCGTAGTTTCGGGGATATCCTCAATTATCGAGATTAGTCCGTCATAGCTTTCCTTTGAAAAATCCCTCGTGTTGAACAGATTCAGGTCGCTGACGGTACAGCAGTTATATTCCGCGAACATAGGAAGTCCCTCGCAGGCGTCTCCAAGCTCGCCGATGTCAAAGCTGCCGCCCTCAAATTCATGCAGATTCAGGTCGCGTGCGTTCTTGTCCACAAGCTTATTGATAAGCCCTTTGGTGTAAAGCCCGATGGAATAATAGTCCGTTCCCCAGAAAAGATAGACATTTGAGATATTACCGCTCTTTATATCGGTTTTCAGCTGATTTTCAGTTATCTCCGCCAACAAACATCACCCTTTCTTTTACGGAATCTTTATTGATCGTAAATTCAATGCAGCAGTTATCATAGATAATGCCGTCCTCCGAGATGTATTCACCCTTTCCGTCGGTGCAGATGTACTCACTGCCTTTTACGGAAAAGCTCCCTCTTCCGCGGAGAAATGTACAGAATGCTTCCCTGTCCGAAGCCTTCTCCGACGGGATATAAAACAGATGATCGTTTATGAAAAGCTCCGTTCCTCCCGAGCTGTCCGACGAAAACTCCGCATATCCCACGGTATAGCGCTTATCCGTCTCGTAACGGAATATCTTTTCGGAAAGCTCCTCGCTTTTATATACGCCCGAATTCTCCGAGCAGAAATACGCGGCTGTGTCATACAGCCCGAAGCTTCCGTAATATGACGATATTTCCGCCGCAGTGTCCTCGGTCAGCATTATCACGTCGATATTGTATATGCCCTTCTGCTTCAGATATTTATCCGCGGCAGAGGCGCCTCCGCCAAGGTCTATCACAGAAGCACTCCTGCCGTCCGATGCGATGACTGCGCTTCCGCCGCTGCCGTCAAACACATAGGCTGCGTATACCTCGCCCGAAGGGATATATCTTCCGATATTGCATATCACGGTCACAGCACACAGGGATATTATCCCCGTCAGGCAGGAGCTTATCGGGTCGCGGTTTATGAACATCAGCGAGATGATAAGCGCCGTCACTGCCGCAGCTATGTACTTATACGCAGGGTCTCCCATGGGCAGATACAGAGACTGTGCCTTTGAGATGAGCTCTGTCCCTGCGATGACAGGCTTGCAGAGCAGCGCCGCCGCAAGCAGCAGCGGCTTTGCAACAAACGGCAGCCCGCCCGTCAGCGCCGCAGCTGCGCCGCACAGCAGTGCAGCCGTACACAGCGGAACAAGTATAGTATTCGTTATCGGTGAAATGACCGATACCTCATCAAAAATGAGCATGGACACGGGAAAGGTCGTGACACAGGCACAGACCGAGCCGATAAAGGCATTCTCTGTTCTTGTAAGTTTCCGCCGTTTTGCGGAACATCTTTCGGAAAGCCTGCGGTTTATCCTTTCCGTGACCTCGGGAGCGATAACGCCTATCCCGACAACTCCCGCAAAGGAGAGTATCAGCCCCGTATCTGCGGCGGCATAGGGAGAGCCAATAGTTAGGACTATCCCTGCGATGCCCAGCGAATTGAGGGTATCGCCCTCCCGTCCCAGAGCACTGCCCAGTCCCACGATGAAAAGCATGATATATGACCTCACTGCCGACGGAGACAGTCCTGCCATAACACAGAAAAATCCCAGTATCAGCATAGTTATTCCGAATACGGTCTTTCTGCCCAGCGATGTAATGCTTAAAAGCGCGGTCAGAAATGTGCAGATGATAGTCATATGGATACCCGAAACTGCCATGATATGTCCGCAGCCGCTTCGGTAGAACATTGTCCTTATATCGCCGTCCAGGGACGATTTATCTCCGAGGAGCATCGCTTTCATCACGGAGCCTTCGGTCTCGGGCATGTTTTCATCTATAACTCCGAGGATATAGTTCTTATAACTGTAGGCTATGCGCCTTAAGGAGAATGTGATGTGAGATACCGTGCAGTCCTCGGCGGAATAGTACCGCAGATATATCCCCTTTGATTTATAATAGCTTTCCGACGGAAAAATATAGCTGTCGGATATTTTATTCGCCGTGCCCGTAAAGGTCAGCTTATCACCGATTTCCGCGCTTATGCTGTCGGAGTACAGCACTGCGCCGCAGGATATACTGCCGTTAAGTCTGCCCTTAAGGGTGTACGCCATCTTGCCGCCGGAGGAATTGTCCTTATCGGTTATCTTCCCCGTGAAAACGGTGCTTTCTCCGTCGAGAGCCACTGCCTTTCCATAGACTGAGCTGTCATACACTGCATATTGGCAAAATCCCGCAGCTAAGCCAATGACCGTCACTATCGCCGCAGTGGGGAGCTTTATCCGCCTTTTCAGAAAAATCATAACCGCAGCTGCCGATAATAGTACGGCTGCTGCGGCAAAGGATATAGAAATACCCAGCACAGACGACAAAAACAGCCCGAATATATAGGAAAACCCCACCCAAGCCATTTTCCGCGTCATCTGTGCAACCTCCGATCTTAGATTTCCAACAATCAGCCTGCAGGCCAGGTGAACTCTCTGCCCGCAAGCAGGTGGAAATGAAGATGCTTTACAGACTGTCCCGCAGCGTCTCCGCAGTTGGACACTATTCTGTAGCCGTTCTCAAACTGAGGTCCCTTTGCAAGCTCGGCTATCTTCTCGAAAATATGCGCCACCACAGCCGAATTATCGGGGGTGACCTCCGCCGCGCTTGCGATATGCTCCTTGGGGATAAAAAGATAGTGTACGGGAGCCGCGGGAGCAATGTCTTCGAAAACATATATCATATCGTCCTCATAGACCTTCTTTGAGGGGATCTCTCCTGCGATTATCTTACAGAATAAACAATCTGACATAACTGACACCCTTTCTTTCTTATTTAACGTCCTCCCCGCAAAGAATGCTCCGCGGGGAGGGTCATCTTACTTTACAAACTCTGCGGCAATAGCTGCGGCTGCATCAAGTGCATCGGATATCTTGGAATTGTCTCCGATACCGCCCATTGCGCTGTCGGGACGTCCGCCGCCCTTTCCGCCTGTGAGTGCGGTGAGCTTCTGAACTATCTTTCCTGCGTGAGCGCCCTTTGTCACTGCGTTCTTTCCGCATACGCAGAGCAGTGAACCTGTTGCCCCGTTATCCGCAGCAAGCACGGCGATAACGTCTGCGCTCATGTCCTTTATCTTGTCGCCCATGGAGCGGAGCACGTCGGGAGCTGTATTCTTTACGGAAACTGTTACCAGCTTTGCGCCGTTTACGTCCACTGCCTTATCCATTATTCCGTCAAGCGCGGAGGAAGCAAGCTTGGAGTTGAGCTCTGCCTTTTCCTTTTCGAGGGTCTTGATCTCGGCAGCCGCAGCAGCGCACTTTGCGGGGAGCTCGCTGTGATTTACAAGCTTGAACGCCTGTGCGGACTTTTCGATGTTGTCCTTATATTCCTCGATGAGGGCAAGCACGCCTGTTCCGGTGACTGCTTCGATACGTCTTACGCCTGCGGCAACAGAGCTTTCGGATAAGATCTTGAACAGACCTATCTTAGCGGTATTGCTGATATGCGTACCGCCGCAGAATTCAATGGACGCGCCCTTTGCTTCTACGACACGGACGATATTGCCGTACTTTTCTCCGAAGAGAGCCATTGCGCCCAGCTTTCTTGCTTCTTCAATGGGCATTTCGGTCATGGTAACGTCGATGGCGTCGAAGATGTACTGATTTACAAGCGCTTCCACTCTCTTAAGCTCGTCGGCTGTGAGAGCCTCGAAGTGGGAGAAGTCGAAACGTACTCTGTCTCCGTTGACAAGCTGTCCTGCCTGATGAACATGGTCGCCCAGAACAGTTCTCAAAGCCGCCTGAAGAAGATGTGCGCAGGTGTGGTTTCTCATAATGGAGAGACGTCTTTCCTTATCAATAGCCGCTGTGACGGTATCGCCCTCGGAGATACCGCCTACATCAGCGGTTCCGAAGTGGAGATACTGACCGTTTGCGGTCTTCTTTGTATCGGTGACGGTGAAGGAGCTTTCGCCTATGGTGAGAACGCCCTCGTCGCCCACCTGTCCGCCGCTTTCCGCATAGAAGGGTGTTTTATCAAGAATGATAACAGCGTCGTCGCCCTCGGAAATGGAGGATACCTGCTGATTGTCCTTGAAGATAGCCAGCACCTTGGACTGCGCTTCAAAATCGGTGTAGCCTGTGAATTCGGTGGCTGGAACGGTGAGACCCGAGAGAGTGTCGTCGTCCCATGAAGAGCCGCCCTTTGCGGCATGGTCTGCCTTTGCAAGCTCTCTTGCAGCCTTTACGCACTCATTGAAGCCTTCCTCGTCAACGGATATGCCTCTTTCCTCTGCGATCTCCTTTGTGAGGTCGAAGGGGAAGCCGTAAGTATCGGAAAGCTTGAAGGTGTCCTCGCCCGAAAGAACGCCGCCCTTTTCAATTCCGGAGAGCATTTTCTCCAGGACTTCCATTCCCGAGTCGATAGTCTTTGCGAAGTTTTCCTCCTCACGGAGAATAGCCTTCTTGATGTACTCACGCTTTTCCTCAAGCTCGGGATATGCGCACTTGTTCTCGTCGATAACGGTATCGCATACCTTGTAGAGGAAAGGCTCCTTGATTCCGAGAAGTCTGCCGTGTCTTGCAGCACGTCTTAAAAGTCTGCGGAGAACATAGCCTCTTCCCGTATTGGAAACGGTCACTCCGTCGCCCACCATAAATGTAGTGGAACGGATATGGTCGGTGATGACGCGGAGGGAAACGTCGGTCTTTTCGTTTTCCTTATACTTTACGCCTGCAATTTCGCTGATGTGCTTCATTATGTTCTGAACGGTGTCTACCTCGAAGAGGTTGTCCACGTTCTGCATTACGCAGGCAAGTCTTTCCAGACCCATTCCCGTGTCGATATTTTTGCTTGCCATTTCGGCATAGTTGCCCTTGCCGTCGCTGTCGAACTGGCTGAATACGAGGTTCCATATCTCGATGATACGGTCGCAGTCCCCTGCCTGTTCAAAGCTCTCAAAGGGACCGTATGCCTCGCCTCTGTCGAAATGTATCTCGGAGCAGGGTCCGCAGGGACCGCTGCCGTGCTCCCAGAAGTTGTCGGCTTTTCCGAGACGGACTATCCTGTCGTGAGGGATACCTATCTCCTTTTCCCATATCTCTTCTGCCTCGTCGTCGCTCTCATAGATAGTTATCCAGAGCCTGTCTGCGGGTATCTCCAGCTCTTTGGTAAGGAATTCCCATGCCCATGCGATAGCTTCGTGCTTGAAATAATCGCCGAAGGAGAAATTTCCCAGCATCTCGAAATAAGTACCGTGACGTGCAGTCTTGCCTACACGCTCGATGTCGGGTGTTCTGATACACTTCTGACAGGTGGTGACTCTTACGTTGGGAGGAGTCTCGGTGCCAAGGAAGAATTTTTTCAGGGGCGCCATTCCGCTGTTGATGAGCAGCAGGCTGTTATCCCCGTGAGGGATAAGGGAGGCGCTTGCCATTCTTGTGTGATTCTTGCTTTCAAAGAATGAGAGATATTTCTCTCGCAGGTCGTTAAGTCCTGTCCATTCCATAATCTATAGCTCCGTTTCTTTTTGGAATATTGATAAAGATAAAAATACATACATTAATTATTATACCACATCTGCGCCGATTGTCAATAATTTTTTTGTAAAAAGGTTATTTTTGCGGTTTCATGAAATATTTACAAACATATAATCTGATTTATCTTGAATTATACAAACATATGTATTATAATATATGATAAAAAGGCAGACAGTGAAATGCTGTCTGCCGTCGGTCATTGCTCGCGCATATTTTTACGATAGCCTAAATAGCTTTCCAGGATTATCACCGCTGCCACTGCGTCCACTACGTTTTTGCGCTTCTTTCCGCGGACATTGGTCTCGTTCAGGTATTGATGAGCAGATACGGTGGTACAGCGCTCGTCCCACATGACAACTGTAACTCCCGTCAGCTCTTCAAGGCGCTTTCCGAAAAGGGTGCACTTTTCCGCACGCTCGCCTATGGTGTTGTTCATGTTCTTGGGGAAGCCTACCACGATAAGCTCCGCTTTCTCGCTTTTTACGTACTCCGCTGTCTTTTCAAGGCAGCGGTCAAAGTTGTACTCGTGTATCACCGTCAGCGGAGAAGCTAAAAATTCGCTCTTGTCGCATATGGCAAGCCCTGTTCTGCTGTCGCCGAAGTCCACTCCCATTATTTTCATGCTATCAGTCCTTCTTATCCTCGTATCTGCACCATTTCGACGTTCTCAGCGTGGAAAGCTCTTCGGGCAGATGTGAGGAATCGTTTTTGAAGATGAGCCTCTTCTGTCCGTTATCGTCATACTCCACGCAGGAAACGGCGGTATTGTCCGACCAGCCCACGTCCGCAAGCTTGTCTATGCTGTCCCCGTTGGCATAGCATAGGTAATTTCTCAATGCGCAGCCATGGGATACCACTACTACCGTCTTTCCCGGATTTTTTGCCGCTATATCGTCCACGGCAGCGCTCATTCTCGCATAGACCTCAGTCATGGCTTCGCCGTCCTTGATATGAAAATCCTCCATTTTGTCCGTCCAGAGCTTATACTCTTCGGGATAGAGCGTCGGGATATCCGCCCATTTCACGTTTTCCCACACTCCTCCGTTTATCTCGATAAGACGGTCATCTATGAGGATATCCGCCGAGTGATACTTATTCACCGCCACAGCTGTGGCTCTTGTGCGTTTCAGCGGACTTGAATAGATGATATCGAAATCAATGTCCTTAAAGCGGTCCGCAAGACGTGCGAGCTGCTTTTCTCCCTTGGGGCTTATATCGGTGTCCGTCCTGCCCTGAAAAAATTCGTTCACGTTCCCCATTGCCTCTGCGTGACGAACGCAGTATATCTTTGTGCTCATTTATGTTACCGGTCCTTTTACCAAGGCATTACGGAGCCTGTTATCTCTCCGATACTGCCGATATTGTTGTCCTCGCAGTACTGCTCCAGTCCGTCGATGATCTTCACGGGAGCATAGGGGTCATTGAAGATCGCCGCTCCTACCTGCACCACCGAAGCTCCTGCCATCATCATTTCGACTGCGTCCTGCCATGTGGAAACGCCGCCCATTCCGCAGACGGGTATCTTCACCGCATTTGCTGCCTGCCATACCATTCTCACCGCAATGGGGAAAACTGCGGGACCCGAAAGTCCGCCCACATTATTATGAAGTATGGGTCGCTTTGTCTTTATGTCTATCCTCATTCCGAGAAGTGTGTTTATCAGCGATACCGCGTCTGCTCCCTCGGCTTCAACTGCCTTTGCTATCTCGGCGATGTTCGTCACATTGGGGGAAAGCTTCATCATTACGGGCTTTTTGGTGGCATTTCTTACGATGCGGGTTATCTCCGCTGCGCCCTCGCAGGACACGCCGAATGCTGCGCCGCCTGCCTTTACATTCGGACAGGATATGTTGACCTCTATCATATCAACGTCGGTCTTGTCCAGCTTTTCCGCTATCTCACGATAGCCCTCCGCTGTCCTTCCTGCGATGTTTGCGATTATTACCGTGTCCTTGGTTTTCAGATAGGGCAGGTCGGTTGAGATGAAGTGGTCCACGCCCGGATTTTGCAGTCCTACACTGTTTAACATTCCCGACGGGGTCTCCGCTATCCTCGGCGGAAGATTACCCGTTCTAAGCTCCTCCGTGGTGCCCTTGACGGATATCCCGCCCAGCTTTGACAAAGGATAAAATTCTTCATATTCACGACCGTAGCCGAATGTCCCCGACGCGGGGATTATGGGGTTTTTGAACTCAACTCCCGCAAAATTTACCGAAAGCTTACTCATATCTTAACTCTCCTTTAGAAAATGACCTCTGTGCTCTCAAAGACGGGGCCGTCCTTGCAGACGTGGGCATAGTATTCCTTGCCGTCCCGTATGGTGCGGCAGGCACATACAAGACATGCTCCCACGCCGCAGCCCATTCTTTCCTCAAGTGAGACCTGACAGCGGATATTCTCCCTGATAGCCCGCTCGGTTATCCTTTTCAGCATTACCGAAGGTCCGCAGGCATAGATGATATCCGGCTTTTCCGCCGACAGCTTTTCCGCCAGCACATCGGTAACAAAGCCTTTTCTTCCCGCAGAACCGTCGTCGGTGCAGAGTATCACCTCGCCGCCGCAGGACTTGAAGTCCTCCTGCAGGATAACAGCCTTCTCATTCCGAAAACCGCTGATGACCGTGCCGTTTGCTCCGTAATGCTCTGCTATGGGCAGCATGGGCGGATTTCCTATGCCTCCGCCGATGATCATCGCCTTTTTGGAGCTGTCGAGAAGCTCGAAGCCTCTTCCGCCCAGAGGGGCGATGATATCAAGGCAGTCGCTTGCTTCAAGCTCGGAAAGCTTTTTCGTGCCCTCTCCCCTGACCTCGAACACTATCCGAAGAGTGCCCTTTTCACGGTCGATGCCGCAGATAGATATCGGTCTGCGGAGCATGAAGCCGTTCACCTTGATATTCACGAACTGCCCGCACACTGCTATTGCCGCTATTTCGGGACAGCTTATCACATAGTCATATATCCCGTCCGTGAGCTGCTTTTTGCTGACAACGGGATATTCTCCCTGCATATATTTTTTCATACATATTCTCCATTCTACAGAGGTCTTTTTCTTGGGTCCGCCTTCTGCTCATAATAGCTGTCAGGTTCGGGAAGAGTATGCTCCTCTGCGCTCAGGTTTCCCATATAGTCAACATCGGCTGTCTCTTCCTTATACTCCTGCTCCATCAGCTTATTGTTTATGAACCACTTTTCCTTGTCCTCTTCGGCGGCGGATATGCCGTCCATTCTGTCGGGCTCCTCGGGCTTTGTCACTATCATGTTCTCAATGGGCTTTTCAAGCTCGGAGTAGGAGCTCTGCTTCCTGTTCTGACTTTCCCATTTCTCACGGTATCTGACAAACCGCGAACGATGCATATAGAACATCGCAGAATTGAAGGTCGGGAAGCCCTCCTGCGTCACAAGATAGTCAAGCTCCTTCAGCGCTTCGTAGGTCCTGTTGCAGTGAAGCAGTCCCACGACCGAAACTGCACAGAGAATGCCGCCTATAAGATACTGTATACCGTCCTTATAGCTCATATCGTCCCACAGCCCGAAAAAGGACAGCACTCCAACAAGCCCGTACACGATATATATTATATACAGCACTGCGGCGCATTTCTTCTTGAACAGTCTGTTGGCAAGAACTGTCATTACTATTCCCGCTATCGCAAAGGGCAGGACAGTCAGCCAGCCGCTGAACACAAACCTCGGATGTATGCCCACAACTATATTCGACATCACCCTGAGAAAGTGCTGGACAAACAATACTGCGGAAAAGTAAGTAAGTGCTATTGAAAAAAACAATCCGATCTTGAAGGAACGGTTCAGGTCTGTATTGACCTTATCCATCCGCTTTCCGTTTATTTCGAAATTCTGGTCCCGCAGATAGCTTGAATTGAAGGAATGCTTTATGTCGTTGGACTTTTCAAGCTCGGCATTGTTCATGCGCTTTGCGTATTCTGCCATGTCGATCCTTTTATTCCTCATATTCTCCCTATTCCTTTCCCCGATGCTCATACATTATGATAAAAATCAGCGGAAGATACGGCACAGCTTCATCTGCTGCACCGGGTATCCTCCGCCGAAAACGTTCTTTTCTTTTCCGACGGAAGGTCGGTAAAAGTTATATCTTTGTGATATCCACCATTTCCATATCTTCGATATTCTTGCCCATGGAAAGGATATCCGCTACCGCGTTTGCTGTGTCGATAGCCGTCAGACAGCAGATAGAACGCTCAACTGTCTTTCTGCGTATCTTTACGCTGTCAAACTGCGGGATACGTCCCTTTTCCGAGGTGGAAATGACATAGTCTATCTTGCCCTCGTCAAGGAGAGTCATGACGTTGGGAGCGTCCTCCGACGCTCTGCGGACAACGTTCGTCGCGATCATATTATGATTGAGCACCGAAGCTGTTCCGCTTGTGGCGTAGATATCAAAGCCTAAGCGCTCGAACTTTTCAGCAACGTAGATTATCTCCTGCTTATCGGTATCGCGGACTGTGATGAGCACGCCGCCCTTCTTCTTCATATTGTAGCCTGCGGCGATAAGTCCCTTGAACAGCGCGTCCTCGAAGGTACGTGCTATGCCTAAGCACTCGCCTGTGGACTTCATCTCGGGTCCTAACGCAGTATCTACGTCGTGGAGCTTCTCAAAGCTGAACACGGGCACCTTTACGGCGATATAATCCGCTTCCTTGCAGAGTCCGCTCGTGTAGCCAAGCTCCTTAAGCGTCATTCCTGTGGCTACCTTTGTGGCAACATCTACCATGGGTACGCCCGTTACCTTGGAGATATAGGGTACTGTTCTCGAAGAACGGGGATTGACCTCGATAACATATACTTCATTGTTGTATACAACGTACTGGATATTCACAAGTCCCTTTATCTTAAGCTCAAGCGCCAGTCTACGTGTATACTCAATTATCGTTTCTCTTACCTTCTTGGTGAGGGTCAGCGCGGGATATACGGAGATAGAGTCTCCCGAATGGATTCCTGCACGCTCCACAAGCTCCATGATACCGGGGATCACAAAGTCTGTACCGTCACAGATAGCGTCTACCTCGACCTCCTTGCCCATCATGTACTTGTCGATAAGCACGGGGTTTTCCAGAGCAGTTCTGGTGATGATCTCCATGTACTCTCTGATATCATTGTCGGTATGGGCGATTATCATGTTCTGTCCGCCCAGAACGTATGAGGGACGCATGAGCACGGGATAGCCCAGATCGTTCGCAGCTGCGAGTGCTTCCTCCACGTTCATGACGGTATGTCCCGCAGGACGTGGTATACCGCACTTTGCAAGCACTTCATCGAAGCGCTCTCTGTCCTCGGCGGCGTCGATGCTGTCCGCAGATGTTCCCAGAATTCTTACGCCCATTTCCGCAAGGTGCTTGGTCAGCTTGATAGCTGTCTGTCCGCCGAACTGAACAACACAGCCATAGGGCTGTTCGGTGGCGATGAGGCTTTCAACGTCCTCCTTGGTCAGGGGGTCGAAGTACAGTCTGTCGCCCGTATCAAAGTCGGTGGAGACCGTTTCGGGGTTATTGTTGCAGATGACTGCCTCGTAGCCCATTTCCTTCAGCGACCATACGCAGTGTACCGAGCAGTAGTCGAACTCGATGCCCTGTCCTATTCTGATAGGACCCGAACCGAAAACGATGACCTTCTTCTTGCCCGAATTCTTTCTCTCCATGAACTGGATAGCTTCATTCTCGGAATCGTAGGTGGAGTAGAAGTAGGGAGTCTCTGCCTTGAACTCACCTGCGCAGGTGTCAACCATTTTATATACGGCCTTTGTGTGCTTGGGGCAGCTCTGACCGCTCATCTTCTCGATAGTGCTGTCAAGATAGCCGTATCTCTTCGCAACATCGTACTTTTCCTCGGTCAGCTCGCCCTCGGCAAGCCACTTCTCAAGCTCGACAAGATTTAACAGCTTTGAGATGAACCAGTTGTCTATCATGGTTATCCTGTGTATCTCGTCTATGGATATTCCACGCTTTAATGCTTCGAAAACAACAAAGGAACGCTCGTCGTCCACGTTGTACAGCTTGTCGTGTATCTCTTCGTCGGAAAGCTTTTTCAGCTTGGGCAGGTTCATGCTGTCCAGTCCCAGCTCTATCGAACGGACTGCCTTCATGATAGCGTGCTCGAAGGAGGTGCCTATTGCCATTACCTCGCCCGTTGCCATCATCTGTGTGCCCAGTGTGCGCTTTGCGTAAACGAACTTATCACAGGGCCACTTGGGGAACTTTACGACTACATAGTCCAGCGCAGGCTCGAAGCAGGCATAGGTCTTGCCTGTGACTGCGTTGACTATCTCGTCCAGTGTGTAGCCGATAGCTATCTTTGCCGCGACCTTTGCGATAGGATAGCCCGTCGCCTTGGAAGCCAGCGCGGAGGAACGGGACACACGGGGATTTACCTCGATAACGGCGTACTCCATAGATGTGGGGTGGAGCGCGAACTGACAGTTGCAGCCGCCCTCTACCTTAAGCTCGGAGATGATATTCAGCGCCGCTGTACGCAGCATCTGATATTCCTTATCGGTGAGCGTTACCGCAGGTGCGATAACGATACTGTCGCCTGTGTGAACGCCGACGGGGTCGAAATTCTCCATGGAGCAGACTGTAATTACGTTATCCTTTCTGTCGCGGATAACTTCGAACTCTATCTCCTTCCAGCCGCTGATACATTTCTCGACGAGTATCTGCGTAATGGGAGAAAGTCTTAAGCCGTTGGTGGCAATATCGCGGAGCTCATACTCGTTGGCTGCGATACCGCCGCCTGTGCCGCCCAGTGTGAATGCGGGACGGACGATAACGGGATAGTCTATCACCTTTGCAAAATCAACGGCGTCCTCGACTGTCTCAACCACCTTTGAGGGGATAACAGGTTCGCCTATCTTCTCCATGGTGTCCTTGAATGCCTGTCTGTCCTCTGCCTTATGGATAGTTTCGGGGTCTGCTCCCAGAAGCTTTACGTTATTCTCGGCAAGGAAGCCCTCCTTTGCAAGCTGCATGGAGAGGGTGAGCCCTGTCTGTCCTCCCAGCGTGGAAAGCACGCTGTCAGGCTTTTCTATCTTGATTATCTTCTTTAATACGTCAAGGGTAAGCGGCTCGATATAGACCTTGTCAGCCATTGCTTTATCGGTCATAATCGTTGCGGGGTTTGAGTTCACGAGGACTACTTCAAGTCCTTCCTGCTTAAGTGCACGGCATGCCTGAGTTCCCGCATAGTCGAACTCTGCTGCCTGTCCGATGATGATAGGTCCCGAACCGATAACAAGCACCTTTTTTATATCACTGCGTATTGGCATCTTACTTATCCTCCTTGCACTTATTTATCAGCCCGATAAATTCATCAAACAGATATGCAGTATCGTGAGGACCGCCGCAGGCTTCGGGGTGGAACTGAACGGTAAAGCATGGGAATTTCTTATATCTTACGCCCTCGCAGGTACGGTCGTTGGCGTTTATGTGGGAGACCTCTCCGATCTCACTGTCGATACTGTCGCTGATGACCGCATAGCCGTGGTTCTGCGAAGTAACGAAGGTCTTGTCAAGAGCGATGTCGATAACAGGCTGATTTGCGCCTCTGTGACCGTATTTCAGCTTTTCGGTCTTTGCGCCGTTGGCAAGCGCCATCAGCTGATGTCCGAGACAGATGCCGAAGGTGGGGATATTCAGCTTTGCGATATCCTTGAGATTATTGATGACCTCAACATTTTCTGCAGGGTCTCCGGGGCCGTTGGAAAGCATGATGCCGTCGGGAGCCATTGCCTTTATTTCCTCGGCTGTTGTGTTTGAGGGGACTACCGTCACATTGCAGCCGCGGTTTACCAGTTCTCTCCTTATGTTGTACTTATATCCGAAGTCGAAGAGGACTACATTATATTTTCCGTTCTCCGCAGGATAGTATTCCTTCTCGGAAACAGTTACCGACTTAACTGCGTTTACGATCTTATAGGACTTTATCTTCTCCATGAATTCGTCCTTTTTCTCATAAACGTTCTCGGTAGTGATAACGCCGTTCATAACGCCGCTTTCACGGATAATTCTTGTAAGACAGCGGGTGTCTATAGTATGGATACCGATGATGTTGTGCTTTTTGAGGAAAGCGTCGATATCACCCTCGCTGCGGAAATTGGAGGGAGTATTGCACCACTCTCTTACGATATATCCGCTGACAACGGAGGTCTTGGATTCGTAGTCCTCGTCGTTCACGCCGTAGTTTCCGATAAGCGGAAAGGTCTGCGTTACGATCTGACCGAAATAGCTGGGGTCGGTCAGAGTTTCCTCATAAGCTGTCATGCCTGTGGCGAATACTATCTCTCCGAAGGAGGTACCCTTCGCTCCGAAGGAATAACCCTCGAATATTCTGCCGTTTTCCAGCATAACATAAGCCTTTTCACCCAAATTAAATAAAGACATTGTTATGATTCGTTCCTTTCGATATATACTGTAAATTAATTGATCAGCCCATTAACTGCGGAAGATACTGCGTGATATCCTCTCTCATGCGGATGACCTCGTCTCTTGCCGCCGCAGCATATTCCTTTTCATCGCGGTTCGTCTTCTGATATGCGCACATTACCGCACGGGAGGAATTTACCACTGCGCCCAGTCCCTTTGAGTCGAACGCCTTTGCTACGCCTTCCGCGCCGCCGCCCTGTGCTCCGTAGCCGGGAACCAAGAAGAATGTATGGGGAAGCTTTGCTCTCATTTCCGCAAGCTGCTCGGGATAAGTTGCTCCCACAACAGCGCCTACTGCGGAATAGCCGTACTCGCCCACTGTTTCCGCGCCCCACTGCTCGCACATATCGCCCATGGTCTCATAGATGGTCTTGTCACCGATATGCTTGTCCTGAAGCTCGCCCGAAGAGGGATTTGATGTCTTGACCAGAACGAAGATGCCCTTATCCTGCGCCTTGCATATCTCCAGAGCAGGCTTTATTCCGTCGGTGCCCAGATAGCCGTTCACCGTAAGAGCGTCCGCTCCGAAGGCTTCCGACTTGCCGTCCTTAAGAGCGGTGCTGCCCAGATATGCTGCGGAATATGCTTCCATGGTAGCGCCGATATCGTTTCTCTTGCCGTCCAGAATGACGAACATTCCCTTGCTCTTTGCGTACTCGATAGTATCGTAAAGAGCCTTAACTCCCTGCCAGCCGTACATCTCATAGTACGCAGCCTGGGGCTTTACTGCGGGAACCACGTCATAAATAGCGTCGATAAGTCCCTTATTGAACTCCAGAAGAGCAGCCGCTGCACCCTCGAATCCGCTGCCATGCTCGGCGTAAGCCTTTTCCTTGATGAACTCGGGGACGTAATCCAGCTTGGGGTCAAGTCCTACCACCGTGGGGTTCTTCATCTCGATGATTTTTCTGATCATTCTGTCAAATGACATTTACAGCACTCCATTCTATAATAAATTCATTATTTGCTTTCAAAAATTATCCTGCCCTTTGATATTGTCATTATATTTTTGCCGCGGAGCTTTTCTCCCTTGAATACGCTGTTTTTCGACTTTGAGTGAAGCTCCTCGGGAATTACCGTCCATTCTCGGTCAATATCCGCGATGATAAGGTCTGCAGTGCTTCCCGCCTTCAGCTCAATGGGAGCAAGCCCCAGTATCCTGCGGGGATTTGCCGACATTATGGAAACTACTCTGTTAAGCGTTATCTTTCCCGTATGATACAGTGCGGTAAGCGTTGCCGCCAGCGAGGTCTCCAGTCCAACTACTCCGTTGGGAGCTTTCAGGAAATCCCTCTTTTCCTCGGCGGTATGGGGTGCGTGGTCGGTGACAATGCAGTCCACCGTTCCGTCGAGAACGCCGTTCAGCACAGCAATTCTGTCCCGTTCCTCACGAAGCGGAGGATTCATTCTGTAATCAGCGTCACGGGAGAGCAGCTTTTCATCGGTATATGTGAAATAATGGGGAGCAGTTTCGCAGGTCACCCGAACACCCGCTTTTTTGGCGTCTCTTATCATACTGATACTGCCCTCGGTGGATACGTGGCAGATGTGGATACGCGAATTGCAGGACATCGCAAGGGCTATTTCCCTTGCGGTTATGCTGTCCTCGGAGGCGCGGTTCATGCCCTTTACGCCCAGCTGCTCGGAGATCTTGCCCTTATTGATTATGCCTCCGTTGATGATAGACAGATCCTCGCAATGGGAAGCGGCAAGAAGTCCGTTTGAATTGGTAAGCTCCAGAGCCTTTCGCATGAGCTCCGCAGTTTCAACGGGTCTGCCGTCGTCGGAGATTACTTTTATCCCTGCGGAAACATACTCGTCAAAGTCAGCAAGCTCTCCGCCCTGCATTCCCTTTGTGATACAGCCCGCAGGATAGACTTCAACTCCCGTAGGAGCGGCCTTTTCTCGGATATAGTCGAACACTTCCCTGTTATCCGAAGCAGGCTTTGTGTTAGGCATGCACACCACGCCGGTAAATCCGCCTGCAGCCGCCGCGGCACAGCCTGTGACCACGTCTTCCTTATGAGTAAAGCCCGGGTCACGCAGATGCACGTGCATATCGAAAAGCGCAGGCATGACTGTCTTTCCCGTGCCGTCGATGATTCTTTCGGCATTTTTGTCTATGCTTTCGCCTATCTCCGCGATAGTTCCGTTTTCGATAAGAATATCGCATATTTTGTCGGTAGTTTCGTCAATTGCTCTGACATTTTTGATAAGAATATCCGCCATACTTTCCTCCTATTCAAGAATGACAGCCATATCGCAGCCGTCTATCTCCCTGACCATTACCTGTACCGACTCGTCCCGCGACGTGGGAACGTTCTTTCCCACATAATCGGGTCTTAAGGGGAGCTCACGGTGTCCCCTGTCCACAAGCACGGCAAGCTGAATGTTTTTGGGACGTCCTCTGCTCATAACTGCGTCGATAGCTGCGCGGCATGATCTTCCCGTGAACATTACATCGTCCACGAGAACGACGCTTTTATCCTTTATGTCAAAGGGGATATCCGTTTTATCGCTGTCGGGGATATTTTTATCATCGTCGCGGAAGGATGTGATATCCAGCACGCCTACCCTTTCGGCATAGCCTTCAAGCTCTTTGAGCTTTGCGGCTATTCGTTCGGCAATATATACTCCGCGGGACATTATCCCTATAAGGACGAGATTTTCCGTTCCTCTGTTCCGCTCCGCTATCTCATAGGAAATGCGCGCAACAGCTCTTTTTATCTGATTTTCGTCCATTATAACCGCTTTCTGGACCATACAGCGCCTCCGTTCAGCAAAAAACCTGCCGTTTTATGCGGCAGGTCAAAATTTCATATAATCATACCTCAAGCGTAAGTCTCGCTGAAGCAGCGTATAAAAATCACCTTGCCGACCTCTCTGGATCAACTTAAAGGAGATACATATCTCATTAATTGATATTATTATATCACATTCATGTTCATATGTCAATAAAAAATAAAAGTTTACATTTAATTTATCGCTATATTACAAATTATCTTCAAATTGGTGAAAATTATTAGAGATAATGTCATCATCTGTCACTTATGATGTCTTTCTCTTTTCCTCTTGACTTCGTCCAGACGCAGCTCGAAATGCTCAGCAGAATCGGGGTTAACATGCTTTTTCAGGTCCTCCAGAGGCTTGTCGTATTTCTTGTTTCTGATAGTAGGAAACGCCCTGATAAGACGATAAGCGGAGCTTTTTTCATCAAGGAGCTTCTCATATTTTTTACGGAGCATGGAGTATTCCTCCTTCGGGTCCTGTTCCTCAGCTTCCTCCCGTGAATTTTTAGCCTCTTCTATCTTATTGCTGATTTTCTCTGCAGCGTCCTCAGTTTTCTGTTTGATCTTGTCGTAGTTTTCCCTGACGTTGATAG
>JALEMR010000037.1 GCA_022768245.1 Oscillospiraceae bacterium | reverse complement strand
CTTATCGAGTACGTGCTCCGCTTCAACGCAGACCCCAAGCCTACTAAGATGGGCACATTCCCCCAGTATCAGTATCCTCACACAATGGAGAGATACGCAGAGTGCGCAGATTTCTGCGGCATCAAGGGCAAGAACACCGAAGAGAAGTTCGAGAACCTTGTTAAGGCTGTCCACGAGCTGAAGATGAAGATCGGCATCAAGGAGTGCATCAAGGATTACGGCATTGACGAGAAGGCATTCCTCGACACTCTTGACGAGATGACCGAGAACGCATTCAACGACCAGTGCACAGGTGCTAACCCCAGATATCCTCTTATGAGCGAGATCAAGGAGATCTATCTCATGGCTTACTATGGCAAGGAGTACAACCTGTAATTCCACTGATTTATAATAATTTATCCCCCGTTTTTGCGAACGGGGGATTTTTAGTATAAGATAGGGGTAAGCATTATAATAGCCGCCGTTATGATATCTCTTATAGGAATAAGCGTATATGCGTACAATTCGGGCTGGATAGGATTATTTTTCGGGAACAGCGCAGACAAGCTGCTTTCCGACGGCGAGGACTATTCTGCGGAACTTGACAATATCGAGATACGGTGCACCGACCCGGACCTTTCCTTTGAGATCATTTCCGCGTATGATTTTGACGAGTTCCTGTTCTACGAGCTTAAGGTCAGCCGCAAGGACGGAGTGCCGCTTTCTCTTCCCGATGGCTTCGACCCAATTGAATCTACAAGCGGCTTCGGATGCGAAAATACGGGTGACAGCTGTTATCTTCAATCGGGCAGCTATGCACAGCACTGCTCCAATATCTTGGGCGAAACGGAGGACGGCGGGATAAACGTTTTATGCGACTTATACGCCTCAAAGGGTTTTACATCAGGCGATCATATGCACGTCGTGCTTGATGAGCTGTTAACATGGCGTCCGAAGGCAAGTGTCATCTCTTCTGCGACAGTGGAAATAGAATTCGATATTGCAAAGCTTCCGAAGTCCAACAAGCGGGTCATTGAAGTCAATAGGACCGCCCATTTTGACAGCGGAAATTCCTGCGAGATAAGAAAAATTACGGTAAGTCCCCTGTGCATAGTTGTGACTGCCGCTTCATCGGACGGCGAAATGCTTGATGATACTCTGCTGCGCGACAACAGGATAGTATTAAAAAGCGGAGAGGTGATAGAGGGCTGCGGAATAAATCCCGACAGTACGGGCTCGGAAACCGATGTATTTCTTTTCCGTGATTTTTCCGTGGATTCGGAGCTTGGCGGATTTGTCCTGCCCGAGGAGATTGCGTCGGTGCAGATAGGCGACCTTGTCATCGAATGTGAATAGAAGCTAATGAATTTTGGATAAAAATGCTCCCCCGCAGATTAATGTCAGCGGGGGAGCATAGTTTTATTCCCACTCAATAGTAGCAGGCGGCTTTGTAGTAACATCATAAACAACGCGGTTTATCGACTTGACCTCGTTGACTATCCTGTTGGAGGCTGCGGCAAGCACGTCGTAGGGGATGCGGGAGAACTCTGCTGTCATAAAGTCGGTGGTCTCAACCGCTCTTAATGCCAGCGTGTAATCATAAGTTCTGCCGTCGCCCATTACGCCTACCGAACGGTTGTTGGTGAGCACTGCGAAATACTGGTTTATCGACCTGTCCAGTCCTGCCTTTGCTATCTCCTCACGGAAGATATAGTCTGCGTCCTGGAGTATCTCCAGCTTATCATCGGTTATCTCGCCGATAATTCTTATAGCAAGTCCGGGTCCGGGGAAGGGCTGACGGTTTACCAGCACCTCTGCCAGTCCCAGCTCACGTCCCAGAGCACGTACCTCGTCCTTGAAGAGCAGTCTTAACGGCTCGATTATCTCCTTGAAGTCAACATAATCGGGGAGACCGCCTACATTGTGATGTGATTTGATGACAGCCGCGTCGCCCGTGCCGCTTTCGATGATGTCGGGGTAGATAGTACCCTGTGCAAGGAAATCCACCTTGCCTATCTTCTTGGCTTCGGCTTCAAATACGCGGATAAATTCCTCGCCGATGGTCTTTCTCTTGGTCTCGGGGTCGGATACTCCGCGGAGCTTGTCCATGAATCTGTCCTTGGCGTTGACTCTGACGAAATTGATATCCCAGTCCTTAAATGCAGCCTCGACCTCGTCGCCTTCGTTCTTGCGCATGAAGCCGTGGTCTACGAAGATACATGTCAGCTGATTGCCAACAGCCTTCGACAGCAGAGCCGCCAGCACCGAGGAATCCACTCCGCCCGAAAGTGCGAGAAGAACTTTTCCGTCGCCGACCTTTCTGCGGATATCATCTATTGCGGTTTTAGCGTAATTGCCCATGGTCCAGTCGCCTGTGCAGCCGCAGACGTTTTTCAGGAAGCTGTCGATCATTTTAAGACCGTATTCGGTGTGATTGACCTCGGGGTGGAACTGAACTGCATACAGCTTCTTTTCCTTGTTTTCCATTGCTGCGGCGGGGCAGTTTGCGGAATGTGCGGTGATATCAAAGCCCTCGGGGACCTTGGACACATAGTCGGTATGGCTCATCCAGGAGACTGCCTTTTCGGGCATATCGGGAATGCTGCCGAAAAGAAGGCTTGACTTATCGTATTCGGTCTCGGTCTTGCCGTATTCGGATGTAACGCAGGTGGAGACCTCTCCGCCGAGGAGATAAGCCATAAGCTGACAGCCGTAGCATATGCCCAGAACAGGCACGCCGAGCTCGAATATCTCTTTACCTATCTTCGGAGAGCTTTCAAGATAAACGCTGTTGGGACCACCTGTGAAAATTATACCCGAAGGGTTTGCGGCTTTTATCTCTTCCATTGGAGTTTTATAGGATTTTACTTCGCAGTAAACCCCGCATTCACGCACACGGCGGGCAATAAGCTGATTATACTGTCCTCCGAAATCAAGAACGATTATCATCTGATGCGCCATACAAATACATCCTTTCAAACGCCGTCATATGCTCTGACGGCAAAAACTATCTATTTTCTATTGTAACATATTTCGGAAATGATTTCAAGAGTATATTAAATTTTTAACAAATTATTTTCTGCTGGGTCAGATATTTATAGTAAACGACATTGAAATTTATGCTTTCAGTCTGCGCATGATCCATAAGGCTAAGATTTTGCTTGACTTAAGTTCAATTTCCAAGGTCGTTTACTAAAATTTGTCGGTATATGTGAACATATATCAATACGTTAAATTATAATAATTTGTTAAAAGTGCGGTATATCACTTGCAAAACACGTCCTTATATGATATAATATAATGTGTTTACGTTGAAGAACCGATGAATAATGTGAGAAACGGAGAAAATGATGACTGAACTTATAGAAATTGCGCTGGACGTTCTTATTGACGCCCTTCTTGATACTGTAAAGCTGATGCCGTTCATGTATGCGGCGTTCTTTTTCATGGAGTACTTCGAGCATAAGGCAGGGGACAAGCTTTCGGGATTTTTAAAGAAAGCGGGAAAGTCTTCTGTGGGCGGAGCTTTGGTGGGCGCAGCTCTCGGATGTGTTCCTCAGTGCGGATTTTCTGCTGCTGCGTCAAATCTGTACGCGGGCGAGATGATAAGCGCGGGAACGCTTATGGCGGTATTTCTGTCCACCTCAGACGAGGCGCTTCCTATCCTTATATCCAGCCCCGAAAGCGCGGGACTTATCTGGAAGCTTATCGCCGCAAAGCTGATCATTGCCGTGATCGCAGGTCTGGCAACAGACGCTGTGTGCCGTCTCCTTAAGAATCACCGCAGAGAGGAGCCCTTCGGCGACATCTGCACCGACTGCGGCTGCGGCAGCCACGGCATATGGTATGCTGCATTGAAGCATACCCTCAGCATTGCGCTGTTCATACTTATTGTGAATCTGGTGCTGGGCAGTCTTTTCGCCGCTGTGGGCGAGGATAAGGTCATGGATTTCCTCGGCGGGCTTGGATTCGCTCAGCCGCTGATAGCTGCTTTTGTGGGCATAATACCCAACTGTGCGGCTTCTGTGATAATCACCGAGCTGTACGTCAAGGGAGCGATAACCTTCGGCTCTGCCGTTGCGGGACTTGCAACAGGCGCGGGAGTTGGTCTTGCGGTGCTTTACAGAGTCAATAAGAGCGTTAAGGAAAATATAGCGATAACTGCGGCGCTTTATGTTATAGGCGCTGCTTCGGGAATAATTATAAATCTTTTTGCCTGACGGGCGTCGGGCTTGAGGGAGGTTTTCATCGGGACGCCTATACTGCGTTCCGATGCGGTGTTATGATAAACAAGATCATTGATAGAATAAAACAGGAAAAAATACTGCTGGTTATCCTTGCTGCGGCGGTCATTTCGTGTATATTCGTGCCTGTTTCCGATCTTACCGTGCATATCGACACTGACACGATAGGGATACTCTTTTCCATGCTCGCCATAAGCGCAGGACTTTATGAAAACGGCGTCTTTGACGAGATAGTGTTCCGTACCGTCAACAAGCAGAAGGATGCACGGTCTGCGGCGATAGTGCTTATCATGCTGACATTCTTTACTGCGCCCTTTATCACAAATATGGGAGCAGTTTCGGTATTTGCGCCCTTTACTGTGACGGTGCTGTCTGCGGATGTGTCTGTGCTTATCTATGTGCTTGCGCTTCAGACCGCAGCTGCAAATCTGGGCTGCATGATATTTCCGTCGGCGAGCCCATGCAGTCTTTTTCTGTACAACCGCTTGGATATGACCTACTCCGAATATGCAAAGGAGATACTGCCTGTCTATATAGCGGGATTCCTGCTTATTTCGGTGCTTTGCCTGTTTATCAGGAGAGTCCCCGTAGAAGGCGGTATCACCCGCGAAAAGACCATGCAGAGCCCATACTACGTCTTCATATACCTGACGCTGATGTTCCTCGACGTTCTTGCCGTGGTGGGCGTTATCAATATGCTGACGGTGTTTGCTTCGGTGTGTCTTGTTGTGGTGATAATGGAGCCTAATATCTTCTCAAAGGTGGATTATACGGTCATCGTGCTTATTGTTGCCATGTATATACTCACAGGAAATCTGTCGCAGATAAAGGATCTGACGGCGGCATTCAGGCATATTTTCGGAAATTATGCCTTTGAGGGGAACCTTATCCTTGCTCAACTGACGGGCAGCCTTCCCTCGATTATGCTTTTCTCGCTGTGCAGCCGTGCTCCGGGGCTTATCGTCAGCTCAAATCTCAGCAATCTGGGACTGATATATTCTTCCTACGGCGGAGTTTATACGAGCCGCATGCTCGGAGAGAGCTTTCCCTCCGAGAGCAAAAAATACAGAAGAGCTTACTTCGCAGTGGGAGCTTTTCTGCTGTCGGCGCTTTATTGCCTTTACAGATTTGCTTTTCCGCTGCTGATGAAGGACTGACCTATCGAAATATAAACGGAAGGAGTTTGCCGCAGATGAAACAAAATGCCAAGAAAAAAATATTATCGGCTGTCTGCCTTGTGTATGCCGCCGCTTTATGTCAGAGTGCGGCAGGACCTGCCTTTGCGGAGGGGTACGGCGACAGCTCATACTGCACAGTTACTGTTTATCCCGAGCAGACAGTGGGAAGGATAAGTCCGTATATTTACGGTATCAACGATACGGGAGACCTGTACGGGATTAACGCTACCGTCCTGAAGCAGACGGGCGAGGAGCTTTCCTCGTACAACTGGGAGACAAACTATTCCAACAGCTCCGTTGACGGAGTGAGCTCCAACGGGATATCTCTTATAGAGAATTTCAACGATTCGCAGTGGGACGTGCCCGGACTTTACACGGACAATCTCGTTACTCATGCTTTTGTGAACGATATCCCCGTTAGGCTGGTGACTTTGCAGCTTATGGGATATGTTGCCAATGACGCAATGGGCGCCGTCTCGGAGGGGGCAGGCTCCCCACGCTGGGCAAGGGTAAGCTTCAGCAAGAACGATTCCTATCTGAACGTTCCCAACACGGGGGACGGAGTGGTCTACATCGACGAATATGCCGCATATCTCGTCAATAAGTACGGAACCGTTGAGGAGGGCGGCATAAACGGATTTTTCCTCGACTCCGAGCCCGATAAGTGGAACGAAAACTATCCCGTACTCGAGCTGGGAGAGCTTGACACCGAAGAGCTTATCGAAAAGTCTGCGGAGCTTTCCGCTTCCGTCAAGATAATCGACGAGAATGCGCTGATATTTGCGCCGTCGGTCAGCGGAGTGAGCGCCTGCGCCGACCTTTCGGGCAGCCTTATCGGAGAACAGAGCTTTGCCGAATATTATCTCGCCGAAATGAGAAAGGCAGGGGAAAAGGAAGGAAAACGCCTTCTCGATGTGTTCGATATCCATTATTATGCCGAAAGCGGAAGCTTCGTAAACGGTGAGAGCTTATCCGAAAAGGCATTCCGTATGCAGTCTGTCCGCGCGCTGTGGGACAGCGATTATTCCGATGATACCTCGCTCTATTCCGACTATGGCGATAATATGCCCGTGCTGCCGTGGCTGAACGGCATTATTGACAGCTGCTATCCGAATACCAGGCTGTCAATATCCGAGTACAGCTTCGGCGGAGGGGACAACATGAGCGGCTGTATCGCACAGATAGACGCACTGGGTACCTTTGCCGAAAATAACGTATATCTTGCCTGTCTTGTTCCCGACGAGGTCAGCAGCTATCAGAAGGCGGCAGTCAATCTGTTTACCGATTATGATTACAATGGCAGCCGTGTGGGCAATATATCCGTGCGCTCCGAGCTGGACGACAATACCGCCTCCTGCTATGCCATTTCCGACGAGCTTGAACGGGACAGACTCTGGGTCATTCTTTCCAACAAGAATCTGTCCGAGGACAAGACCTTCGATATCGGCATCAGGTCCGACAGGAATTTCACCCTCAGCGAAATGTATTCAATAGGTGGAAATTCTTCACGTATCAATAAGGAAACTGAACTGCCCGACCTTTCGGACGGGGAGATAACACTGCCTGCCGAATCGGTGTGCCTGCTTGTTTTCGATACCGAAGACGATCTTCCCGATGAGTCGGAAGAGATCACGGAGGAGACCTCCGCAATGCCCGGAAACGATGAGGGTGACGAGACAACAAAGGACGATCCTGCCGAGCATACTATTGAAATTATCACCGAGAATACGGCTTCATCCTCGGTCAGCGAAAGCATGACCGAGGAGTCCTCCGCACTCCGTGAGGAGACCTCCGTGACTACTGTTCCCGACAGCGCGGATACCGCTTCTTCTTCCGACGAAACGGAGATATCCGAAACGGAAAGCAGCCTGAGCGAGCCTGAACAGGAAAAGGAGTTTCCTCTCGTTCTGAAGGCGGCTGCAGTGGTACTTGCCGTTGGCTGTGCGGGAGCGATAGTGTATGTCCTGCTCATCGACAGATAGTAAAGGCAAGACCGCACAAAGCCCGCCTGCGAAATTTCTATACAATCTGATAAAAAATCTGACGGCGTATCTTGCGCACAAGCTTTGTGCGGTATTGCCTAAATTCTGAATTAAGAAACGGGTATGATATTATCTTTCGGTTATCAGACATGTGGTCGATATGCACAAAAAGCAACTGTTAAAACTAATTAAAACGTATAAATTTGAAACCAAGACACATAAATTTATCAAAATCGGTTTACTTTATTTGAAAAAGTGGTAAAATATATATGTTAATGGTTTGATTTCCCGATAGCTGAAAGTGGGTGATCTATTGAAGCTGTGTATAAAAATTGTATTGACGGCAGTTGTCCTTATGCTGATCCCGCTGTTGATTTTTATGGGCGTCAGCTCGGATAAGCTCCGCAATATTAATTACAGCACTGCAAAGGAGCAGAATGAATATATTGTCGGCTCGGAAGCCAAGTACATTGATAAGATGTTCGGGGATATCCTTGCGGACGTCAATCAATATGCCGAAAATGATATCATCGCCGATTATGCGGAAAATGCAGAGGGGCTGTGCGCCGATCTGTCGGATTCCGACGAATACAGGGAGATAGATCGCATAATTTCCGAGTATTCGGGCTTCGGAAAGGCTTCCGAAATTGAGATATTAAATAAAAATGGGGAGGTCATTTATTCCACCAATCTGAATGACAGCGGAGAGTCCGCCATCGTACCCGACAGCAATGCTGTTCTGAATAACGGCATATCATCACTGACGATGTATAAGGATTCCTCTCCCGCATTTTCTGCGGAGAAGACCATATATTCCGCCGGCAGCAAGGCGATAGGCACCGTTCGCTGCTATTACGAAACGGACGTGCTTTCCGAAGTGGTGGATTCAATGAGCATGGGCAGCTATTCCAAGGTCATTATCATGGACAGCGCCATGCAGATAGTGGAATCACCCTATAAGGCGCTGCGCACCCTGAATTGGAGCGATGAGTATTCGCTGTTTGCAGACGAACTTATAGAGTATGTGGACGCGGGGGCGTATGACTCTGCCTGCGAGCCCATCGACTATGAATTTGAAAAGAAGGACAAGTCCGTCAGCGTAAGCTACGTAAAAAGCAGCGGATATTATGTGATAGGGATCGTTGACCTGTACGCATTCAGCAGCAGCAAGCACCTCAACACTTTCCTTGTCTGGATAATTGCAGGCATAGATATCGTTCTTCTGTTTTTCGCCGTACAGTACATCTTATCGCCGCTGAAAAAGCTTATCGAATATCTTGAAAAACGTCATAAGGGCGATCATTCTGCGGTATATGAATGCAATTCAGGGGACGAATTCAGCACTGCGGGTTATCTGGTCAATTCGCTCATAGACCATCTTGCGGGCAGCGAGCTTCGCTACCGAACCATCGCGGAGATGACCGACAATATAGTTTTTGAGATAAATCCTCAGAAGGGCACTGTGGTGATGTCCAATAATTTCGACAAGAAATTCAGCTTCCGTCCCAAGGACAATACCCTTTCCGAAAGCTTTTTCTATAAGGGATACATATACAAGGAGGACAAGGCGAGATTCACCTCCGATCTGAATAAGATACTTAACTCCGACGACAAGTGGATAGGTGAATATCGCTTCAAGAATAAATACGGAGATTTCTCCTGGATGAAGATACGCGCCAGCAAGCTTAAGGATCTCCATGACATTCCCACCGTTGTTGTGGGAGTTATCGTGGATATCGACCGCGAAAAGGAAAGCGAGCTGAACCTTATCCGCAAGGCAAGCTATGACGCGCTTACTCAGCTCTATAACCGCGAGACCTTCCTGAAACGGCTCAGCGCCGAGACTGAGCAGATCAAGGGGAAAAGCTCTCTTGCGGCGGTCATGTTCGTGGACCTGGACGACTTCAAGCATTTTAACGATGATTTCGGTCATAATTGCGGCGACGAGGTGCTTAAATTCACTGCGGATACAATTAAGGAGATATGCTTCGAAAGAGGCTTCGGAGGACGCTTCGGCGGCGATGAATTCATTGTATGTCTTACGGGGCTCAAGCTTATCGGCGACGCGGGCAAAGCTGCTGCCGAGCTTATCGAGACTCTCGGAAACGGCATTGATTCTGCTGACGGTGAGCATCATCTCAGTATAAAGTGCAGTATAGGCATCTCCTTCTACGGGGAAAACGGGTATACAAGCTCCGAGCTTATTTCGGCTGCGGACGCGGCTATGTATAAGATCAAAAAGCACGGGAAATCCGACTTTGCTTTTGCTTCCGCAGGGGACAAGCCCGAAAGAGATCTGGAATCCGAGTTTTCACACATTGATTCCAACGATGATATAGAAGATAAAGATCCCGACGGCGCATAAGTGCCGCAGGTAAACAGAAGGGGCGCGGTGTTACCGTATAATGCGGCATTCCGTGCCCTTTTGATCGTGAAAGGAAGAAATTTACATGAGCATTTTCAGTACAGACAGCAAGCTTTACAGATTTATGGTGAGATTCTGGGACCTGGTCAAGCTGAATATGATATGGATGTTATGCAGCCTGCCTATTGTAACTTTCGGTATATCGACGATAGCGGCGTGCTCGGTCACCCTTAAAATGTCCGAGGACAGGGAAGGCAAGGTCGTACACGATTTTTTTCGCGAATTTAAGCGAAACTGGAAACAGGGACTGCCGATGTCATTCATCACGATTATCAGCGCATGGGCGGTATATCTTGATTTCCAGCTGGTGGGCGCCGCCGAGGAGCATAGGATACTCTTCATCATTGTGGGCGCGGTGGCAGCCTATATCCTCGGTTTTGCGCATCTGTACGTATATCCGCTGCTGGCACGGTATCAGAATTCCATACTTGGCACTCTGAAAAACTCCTTCGAGATAAGCATGAGATTCTTCGGACGTTCCATTCTGCTCGTTATCGTGCTTCTCATTGAGGTCTGCCTTATCATCTGGAACCCCACCACGCTGTTTGTGGGATTTCTTGTAGGTCCCGCGGTGATAATGTACACGATAAGCGGCGTGGGCATAAATATCTTCCGTGAGCTTGAAAAGCGTCCCGAAACAATAGTTGACCGCTCCGCCGAGGAGCTTGATGAAAGTCAGCAGTAACATAAAAAAACTCCGTCTTCCGATTCGGGAGACGGAGTTTTGTATACTCACATATAATTTCTGATGATGATATAAGCCATATAGACCAGATACAGGGAAACCAGAGTTATGCCCTCTGCGCGGGACATTTTCTTCCCCGTCAGATACCAGATGTAGGAGACTATCGTCACGACGGCGAGGATGATACAGTCGGTTATTGCCGATGGGTCTACCGCAATGGGAGTGATAACTCCCGATACACCGAGTATTCCCAGAACGTTGAATATATTGGAGCCTACCACGTTTCCCACAGCCATATCGTTCTCGCCCTTTTTAGCTGCGGTCACCGAGGTCACCAGCTCGGGGAGACTTGTTCCCACAGCACAGATAGTAAGTCCTGCCAGTGTTTCGCTCATGCCTGCCTGAGTGGCGATGAATTTCGCATTTTCCACCACGAGGTTTCCTCCGAGTACGATACCCGCGATTCCGCCAAGAATGCAGAGCGTACAGCGCAGCGGAGAAAAATCTGCGCAGCCTTCGTCCTTGCATTCGGTCTGCTCTTTTTGGGCTATCTTTATTGAAATAATGATGTAAATGATAAGCGCAGCGATAAGCACGGCTGATTCTCCTCTGCCGAGGATACCGTTCAGCGCAAACAGCACGAACAGGATAAGCGCTCCTGCGGATATGGGATAATCACGCCTTGCCACGCTGTCGTTGGTGGTTATCGGCTTTATGGCGGAGCATAGTCCCAGTACTATCATTATGTTGAACATATTGGAGCCTACCACGTTGCTGACCGCAAGGGAATTTGAGCCCGAAGCAGCCGCGGAAATGCTGACTGCCAGCTCGGGAGCGCTTGTTCCCAGTGCGACTATGGTAAGTCCGACGATGAGGGAGGGTATCTTCAGCTTTTTTGCAAGGGAAGAGCTTCCGTCCACAAAATAATCAGCCCCCTTTATAAGCAGGAAAAATCCTGCTATAAGCATGATAATGCTGATGATCACGGATGCGGGGAGCGCAAACACATAGCTGACAAGCAGTGATGCCGCCAGCAGAGCTCCATATATTATATGTCTGATATTCATACGATCTCCTTTTAGTTTATTCAGCTGCCGTCACGGGGAATTCTTCCTTAGGCTTTCTTTCGGGTTTCTTCCGCACGGTGACAGTAAATTCATTTTTCTTGACGTTAAGCTTTGCCGAGCCGCCGTCCTTGAGACTGCCGAAGAGTATCTCCTCCACGAACAGCGATTTGATATCCTCGCACACGCGTATTATCTCACGGCCGCCGAATTCAAAGCCGCTGCACTTTGACAGTATCTCGGGGACAACGTCCTTTGTGCAGGTGAGCTTGACCTTTTTTGCTCTGAGCATTGCAGTGAGCTTATTCAGCTGCTTTTCGGCGATAAGCTGTGCCATTTCGGTGTCCATGGAATTAAACTTGATGACCGCCGTCAGACGGTTGCGGAATTCGGGGGAGAAGGTCCGCTTCACAGCCTCGTCTATGCTGCTTGTGTTCAGATGATTTTCCTGCTCGGTAAAGCCTATGGAGTTCTTCACGTCGGCAGCGCCGCAGTTGGACGTCATAATGATTATCACATTGCGGAAATCAGCCTTCGAGCCCTTGCTGTCGGTGAGAACGGCGTCGTCCATTATTTGCAGCAGCGTGTTGAACACGTCGGGGTCTGCTTTTTCGATCTCGTCCAGCAGAAGCACTGAGTATGGATTCTCACGGATATCCTTGACCAGCCTGCCGCCCTCGTCGTAGCCCACATAGCCTGCCGATGAGCCTATCAGCTTGTTTACGGAGGTCTTGTCCGAATACTCTGACATATCGTATTTTAACAGAGGGATATCCAGCGTTTTCGCGAGAGTCCGCGCCATTTCGGTCTTGCCAACGCCCGTAGGTCCCACGAAAAGCAGACTTGCCACAGGCTTGCCCTCTTCGGAAAGTCCCGAACGGGAGGTCATTATGCAGCGGTTGAGTATCTTCGCAGCGCTTTCCTGTCCGAACACATTCTCGCACAGCGCGGGATATAGCTTTGCCAGTCTGTCAACGTCGGTCTCGTGAAGATTTTCCGAGGGTATGCGGCAGATGCTGCTGACGGAATCGTAGATATCCTCTGCGGATATGTATTCCTTTCCCGCAAGAGAAGCCTTTGAGGCAGCTTCGTCAAGGAGGTCTATCGCCTTGTCGGGGAGATATCTGTCGCGGATATGCTTTGCGGAAAGGGTCACGGCTGCGGAAACTGCGTCCTTTGAGATGTTCAGCTTATGATAGTTCTCAAATGATTTCTTTATCCCCATGAGCATTTTCAGCGCTTCCTCTTCGGTGGGCTCGTTAATGGTTATCGTCTGGAAGCGGCGGCTGAGCGCCTTGTCCTTTTCGATGTATTTTCTGTAGTCGTCCAGGGTGGAAGAGCCGATTATGCGGATAGAATCCCTTGCAAGATAGGGTTTTAAAATACTTGCCACGTCCAGCGAGGATTCGTTGGTGGAGCCTGCGCCCACTATATTATGTATCTCGTCGATATAGATAATGACGTTTTCCTGACGTTCGAGGATATCGAGGGTATTTTTCAGCTTTTCCTCCATTTCGCCGCGGTATTTTGTGCCTGCCATCATTCCCGCCACATCGAGGGTGTATATCTCCGCAGACTTGAGCCGCTCGGGAACATTTCCCGACAGTATCCTTCGCGCAAGACCTGTGGTGCAGGAGGTCTTGCCCACGCCGGGCTCTCCGATGTGGATAACATTGTGTTTGAGCTTGCGGTTGAGTATCTGTATCGTCCGTTCGATGATATCCTCACGTCCGATAAAGGGAATATCGGAGCTTGCCGCTTCCTCCATCATGGAGCGGCAGTAGGACGAGGTGAATTTTTCCTTTTTTTCGGTATAGGCTACTATCACGCTTGCCATGAAAGCGAGAAAATCGTCCGCCGCTTCGCCGAGAGCCTCCGAGATAGGACGGCTCACAAGCTTTGAAACGCAGATAGCCGCAGCGGTAAGCTCGGCGTCGGGGTCGGGAAAATCTGCCTTTATCTTTTCGATAACGCCCTTTGTCAGAGGACTTACGAAAAAGTCCGCATTGTTATTGTTGAGAAATACGGGAGGGAGCTCCTTCTGAGCGTCCTCGGAGTATTTTCTGAAAACTTCTGTAAGCTTTTTGTAAGCGTCCTTACCGAAATCATTCTGTATTTTTGTTTTAAAGGAGCGGTCGCAGAGACAGGCTTCAAAGATATTGAAAAGACTGAGTACCTTTTCGCCCCGTTCCTTCATCATTTTCTTGGTTTCTTCTATTATTCTGCTCATAGTATATCCTCTTTATTCCGTTATCTCGAAGACCTTTAGCTTAAATTCCTGCTGCTTGTATTTCTTTTTGATGTCCTCGGTGAGAGCAACAGCGATCTGCGCCATAGACGGGTCGCTGTAATACTTTACGGCAGCGGAGCCGTCGGATTCGGCGCATCTGATTATCTCACTCGCTTCGTTCTCGTCCTTTCCGAAAACGTTGTACAGCACATAGTACACAAAGTCAACGGGAGTGATGTCGTCGTTATAAATTATGACCACCCAGCGGGAACCGCCTGTTTTCAGGTCGGACAGGGCGCTTTTATCTATAAGGGTCTGTTCCATATGATCATCCTTTTGTATGTATAATTCGCTGTTCCGAATATTTATCGCGGAAAAGCCCGAATGTATGTGCTTTTATATAAAATCATATATTTCGGCTTAAAGCTGTCCGATAATAGCAACTGTCCAATATTATACCATACTTCCGCAGGATTTGCAATAGTATTTCATTTGAATTTCACACCATTTTCAAAAAAGAGCCTTATGTTTTAAGATAAATTTAAGTTGAAGCTATTATAATTATAAACAGAAAATCAAATCAGCGTAACATTTATGTAAAATTATACGCAGAAAGGCTATGGTACTTATGAAGGCTTATCAGAATGTTTTCAGGCGTGTTGAAAGAAAGTATATCCTCGACGAGGAAAAGTACCGCGGGATATGCTCTTATCTGGATAAATATTTCCTTAAGGACAGATATTTCCAGAGCACGATATGCAATATCTACTATGACACCCCCGACAGGCAGCTTGTGAGAAGCTCTCTTGAAAAGCCTGTGTACAAGGAAAAGCTGCGGCTCAGAAGCTATGGTGTCCCCGATGACGATTCCAAGGTGTTTCTTGAGCTGAAAAAGAAATACAAGGGTGTTGTCTATAAGCGCCGTACGGATATGTCCGTGTCCCGTGCAGTGGATTTCATTGACGGGAAGATACCTCCCGATGATGATTCTCAGATAGAACGTGAGATAAAATACTTCCTCAATTTTTACGGGGAAATTGAGCCTGCCATGTTTTTAAGCTACGACAGAAAGGCGTACTATTCCGCCGAGGACCCCGATTTCCGCCTGACCTTTGACGAGAACATCACCTACCGCACCGAGGATATCGACCTGCGCAGCGGAGTGTACGGCAAAAAGCTGCTGAACGGCGGAGAACATATCATGGAGCTGAAAATACCCAATGCAATGCCCGTGTGGTTTGCACATATTCTGACGGAACTCTTCATTTACCCCGGAAGCTTTTCAAAGTACGGATCGGCTTACGAAAGAGAATTTATAAATTATAATTCCGAAAGGACGAACTGCTATGCTTAATCAGACTCTTACAACAAATTTTTCCGCCGAGGAGATAATCATCTGCGGAGTGACTTCCGTTGTACTGGGAGCGCTTATCGCCGCCGCGTTCGGATATAAAGCTCATAGATCGGGCAGCTATATGATAACGGTAGCACTTATCCCGCTTATCGTTCAGGTCATCATAATGCTGGTGAACGGCAACGTGGGCACGGGTATCGCAGTCATGGGCGCCTTCGGACTGGTCAGGTTCCGCTCGGCTCAGGGAAGCGCCATAGATATCTGCGGAGTGTTCCTTGCAATGGCAGTAGGTCTTGCCTGCGGAACGGGTTACATATGGATAGCTGCCGCTCTTGCGGTGACGGTCTGCCTGCTTAAGCTGCTCTACACGATACTGCCCTTTGGAAATAATAAAGCAAAGGAAAAGGAGCTTCACATCACTATCCCCGAAAATCTTGAATATGACGGCGTTTTCAGGGATATCTTCGAAAAATACACAAAAAAGTGGGAGCTTGTGCAGGTCAAGACCACGAATATGGGAAGTCTGTTCAAGCTGAAATACTATATAGAGATCGCTGATGAAGCCAATGAGAAAAAGCTAATTGACGAGCTCAGATGCAGAAACGGAAATCTTGAGATAATGTGCTCGCAGATAAGCGTTACCGATGAACAGGCGCTTTTCTGATTTGTAGGAAAGGACGATATTATGAACTCGATAAACAGATTTGCAGTTATAAGCGCAGCTATGGTATTATCGGCGGCGGCGCTGACGGGCTGCGGAAATACCGCAGCGGATAATACGGGGAGCGGTTCCGCAGTGTCGGAAGCCTACGCAGCAGCAAGCACCGAAAAGGCTCAGGAAACTGTGGGTGAGAGCGCTGTACTGCTTGCAAAATACAGCGAAAAATCGGCTGACTATGACGAACAGAATGCAGTAAAGATAAGCTTTGACGAGTCGGGCGCAGCTATTGACGGTCAGGGAGCAGCATATACCGACGGGACTGTCACCATATCCGCAGGGGGAGAGTATATCATATCGGGCATCACATCCAATGGCAGGATAGCCGTGAACTGCAGCGAGGATGAAAATGTCAGACTGATCCTTGACAATGCGGACATCTCCTGCGGAGACGGACCTGCGCTGCTTGTCACATCGGCGAAAAATGTGTATCTTATTCTGAAGGACGGCACGGATAACAAGCTTTCCGACAGTGCGTCCTATACCGACGGGGACAATTTAGACGGCTGTATTTTCTCCAAGGCAGACCTTATCATCTGCGGCGGGGGCACCCTTAACGTAAACGGAAATTACAAGCACGGAATCGTATCAAAGGACGATCTTGCGGTCATCGGCGGTACTCTGAACGTAACTGCCGCATCGAGCGGCATCTGCGGCAAGGACCTGGTGGAGATAGACGGAGGAAGCATATCCGTCACGGCGGGCAACGACGGCATCAAGTCCACCAACACCGAGGACGCGGATAAGGGCAATATAATCATCGGCGGCGGAAATATCACCGTTGTTTCGGAGGATAACTGCATATCCTCTGCGGCGGCACTGGACATCAGCGGCGGAGTCCTTGACCTGACCGCGGGAGGCGGCTATGTGAACGCCGAGCCCAGAACAGGCGGCGAGAATGGCGGCAAAGGCGGATTCTTCGGCGGAGAAAGACCCGAGGGAAACGGCGGGGACGTCGGCTTCCGCAAGCATGACAAAATGACGGAAAACGGAGAATTTACGCCTCCCGAGGGTATGCCAGAGATGAACGGAGAAATGCCCGAGATGAGCGGGGATATGCAGGATCTGTCTCTTGTTCCGGGAGATGACACCGCCACAGACGCTGCGGGACAGGCTTCGGCGGAGACTTCGGAGGAGTCCTCTGCGCCCAAGGGAATTAAGGCTGAGACCTATCTGACCGTTTCGGGCGGAGAACTGACCATAGACGCTGCGGGCGACGGTATCCATTCCAACGGGAATGTGACCGTCTCGGGCGGTACCGTAAACGCCGCTGCGGGCAGTCAGGGCATCCACGCAGACAGTGCATTTCTTATCACCGATGGGGATATCATCATATCGGAAAGCTTTGAGGGTATCGAAGCGAAAACCATAACCGTGAACGGCGGAAATATATCGGCTGTATCCTCCGACGACGGCTTTAACGGAACGGACGGCTCGGGCTCAATGAACATGTTCGAATCCGAGGACGGCGTATATATCGAGATAAACGGCGGCGTTACCGAGCTCAATGCGGGCGGTGACGGCATTGATTCAAACGGCGCATTTTATCTCAAGGGCGGCGAGGTCTACGTCAGCGGTCCCACCAACAGCGGAAACGGCTCTCTCGATTGCAACGGCACAGCCGAGGTGTCGGGAGGAGTTATCATAGCCTGCGGAGCTGCGGGCATGGCACAGGGCTTCGGCAGCGGCTCGGCGCAGTATTCCGTTGTGCATACTGTCGGGACTTCCGTCGCCGCAGGAGAAGAGCTTACCGTTTCCGACAGCGAGGGGAATGTTATTCTTTCTCACACCTTCTCCAAGGAGTGGCAGAACATCATATTTTCGTCCCCCGATATCGAAGAGGGCGAGACCTATACCATTTCGGCAGGAAATATGTCCGAGACCGTCAACGTTGACGGGATAGTCACATCTAATTCGTCAGGCTCGGGAAAGGGCTTTGGAAGAATGAAGTGAAAACATAAAAAGAACATATGGCAGGAGATTTTACCTCGGTAAGCTCTCCTGTCTTTTTTTGCAAAACAGTGTTTAATGCGCAGAATAGGACTTCGCTGTTTAACGGCTTTTTCTGACAATCCGCCCCGAAATTTCCGCTAAGGATTACAGATTGACAACAAAACGTCAACAAACAGCGGCTTTTAGTATACAATTTGCATACAATTTAGGCAAGACGATTGACAATAATGACGGAAATTGTTATTATAGTATAGTGAAGTATTGCATGTACGCATGCTTTCTAATCATGTCTGCAAAGGAGGATGTCGGTTTTGCAGCTGAATCTGAATCTTTGTCCCGGCTGTATGGAGCCCAAAAGCGAGGGCGCAGTTTGTCCCGTATGCGGCTATTCCGCGGGAACTCCCTATGATACCGCTTATCTTGCTCCCGGGACAGCGCTGAACGGTCGTTATCTTGCCGGAAAGCTCCTTCACCGAAACGGTGAGAGCGCCGTCTATATCGGTTACGACAGCGTAAACGGCACCAAAGTGCTCATTAAAGAATATATGCCCGATACACTCTGCAAAAGAGTTAAGGACAGCTCTGTGGTGGCGGTAAATCAGAATGCCGTTGCACAGTATAAGACATTTATGTCGGAGTTCGTTGAGCTCAACAAGACTCTGGCTAAGCTCCGCAATGTCAATCATATCAATCCTGCTGTGGATATGTTCGGAGATAACAACACAGGCTATGTGGTCTTCAATTTTATCGAGGGGATACTTCTGACGGACCATATCCGCGGACTGGGCGGCGTTCTCACATGGGAACAGGTCAGAAAGCTTTTCCCGCCGCTGTTTACCACGCTGTCTCAGATACACAATGCTGGTCTTGTTCATCGGGGGATATGTCCCGATAACATTATAGTGACTCCCAGAGATGAGCTTATCCTGACGGGCTTCTGCGTTGCCGATGAACGCACCGCAGAAACCGAACTGAATTCCGAGATATACGACGGTTATGCCGCTCCGGAACAGTACAGCTCGGGCAAGTGGCAGGGAACATGGACGGACGTTTACGGCATATCTGCTCTTCTGTACCGTCTGCTTACGGGCTCGGTCCCCGAATCGGCTCAGGCGAGAGAGGAAAATGATGTTCTTCCCGAGCCTGTGTCCCTTAATTCTTCGATACCGCCTAAGGTGTCGGATGTTATCATGAAGGGTCTTGCTCTTCGAAGCGATGACAGGATACAGACCGTTACCGAGCTTGTGACTAAGCTTTTCGAAGAGCCCGAGGAACAGAAGATAGTCCAGACACAGTCTATCTCCATTCCGAGACAGTATGCAAACGACGAGACCTACGCCGAGGGCTTCGGAAGGAGCAGCGGAAAGCAGTCCCCCCGCGGGGCTTCGGCTAAGAAGACTCAGCCGTCACGCCATAAGGTATTCATTCTTGTGGGATTTGCAACGGCTGTGGTCATGATAACGCTGATGGCGGTCGTTATGATAGCTCTCGATGACAACAGCAGCAGCGTAGCAAACGGTATCACCACCAACGGCGAGCCCCTTGCCGATATCGACGATCTGGCAAGCTCTCTTACTTATCAGACCACGTCGGCTGCCGAAACGGAAAATACCCAGCCTACCCTCAACGAGGTGGAAAGCGGGGAAACGGAAAATACGAGCAATATTTCCGCTTCGGGAAATGTTTATATCATGAACGACCTTGTGGGCAAGAATTATGAGACCATCAAAAATTCGCCTACCTATGCAAGTCTGGTATTTGTTCCCGAGTATGAATTCAACGAGGAGAACGAAAAGGGCATAATCTTCTCACAGTCCATCGAAAAGGGCGAAAGCTACACTGAAGGCGCTGATGTTCACATCAAGGTCAGCCTCGGTTCGAGATATGTGAAGGTGCCCGAATACGTGGGAATGAAGGCAAAGGATTACTTCAATCTCCTGGAGGGCAAGAACATCAAGTACGAGGAGGTCTCCTATGAGACGTCCCAGTATGCTGACGGCTATGTCTGCGGAGTGAGCGCCGACGAGGACGAGATACTTGACCTTGAAAGCGGAGATACTCTCATAGTGTATGTGGCATACAATCCTGCGCCCGTTACCGAGGAGACTTCCGAGACCGAAACGGAGACCGAGACCGAAACCGAAACGGTCACGGAGACCGAAGCCGAGGATCCCGATGATATCGAGGAATATCCCTATGAAGAAGGGGAGGAAAGCGATCCCGACAGCTCCGTAGAGGATGACGAGGAGCTTATCATCGACGAGAACTATTCCGAGGACTGAGCTTAAGGTTATTTCTGACCGCCGATATGGTTCGGCGGTCTTTTTGTGTTCGCTCCGTACTTGACAAATGGAGCGAGATGTGTTACAATGATTTAAAACAAGTGATTCAGAAAGAAGGATAATATGCCGCCAAAGCCTAAATTTACAAGAGAGGAAATAATCGAAGCCGCGCTGAAGATCGCTTCCGATAAAGGAATGAAGGCTCTTACCTCACGAGAGCTGGGAGCAGCGCTGGGAAGCTCCGCAAGACCGATATTCACCGTTTTCAAAAGCATGGACGAGGTGAATGCTGAGGTCAGAAAGGCCGCCATGAAACGCTTTGAAGGCTATACAAGGAAAGCGGAGGGCTTTACTCCGATATTTAAGCAGGTGGGACTGCAGATGATACTGTTTGCCGTAGAACAGCCGAAGCTTTATCGTCTGCTGTTTATGAGCGAGAATTCCGACGTGAAAAGCTTTGAGGATATTTTTGCCACTCTCGGAGATACTGCCGATATGTGTATCGACGTCATTCGAAAGGATTACGGACTTACCCGTGATGAGGCCATGCTCTTATTCAAGCACACGTGGATATTCACCTATGGTGTAGGTACGCTTATCTCTTCGGGAGGCTGCCGCTTCGGCGAGACCGAGATACAGGATATGCTCAGCCAGGATTTTGTTGCCATGCTCGCACTTATAAAGTCGGGGAAGGCGGAGGGCTGCACCACTGTTCCTCAGAAGGAATAGGGTCACCTCGTTCAAACCGCCGTCTGTCGCCTTAGCGCCTCGTCTGACTGCGCATCTTTAAAACGATGCGGCCATAAGATATTGTCGGTTTATGTCTTGACAAAGGCACAATAATGTGATATAATAAACCATGTGATGTAAAACTAAAGTTATTTAATGGGCATAAAGGGTTTAATTATGCATGAGAGCAAAGAACTGCCCGGTCTGAAAAAGAAGTCGTTCAGCGTGTTTTTCGGCGAGGGAGAAATATGGTTTGAACATCCGGATGGGATATATGATAATACCGACCTTGCCATAGAAAAGCTCGTGAACGATTCAAAGGAGTTCTGCCGTCCGTCCCGTCCGTCACTTATTGCGGTAAACGTTGATGAGACTGATGTTACCGACGAGCTTGTGGGCGCTGTTTCCGAGAAGCCGGTAAGCGGCTGTAAACGTTTTACAAGGGCGGCGATCGTGGGTGCTGACAGCACTGCTGTGCGGAAATTCAAGAGGGCACTGAGCAATGCTCCCTTTGCGCTTTTCTTTACACGTGATTTTGAAAAGGCAAAGGAGTGGCTTGTGAGCGAGGAAGTATAAAATCGGATGAAGGGAGATTCGGACAATGGGAGAAAAGTGGGTAATATGTCCCGTGTGCGGCGGGAAAACAAGGGTCAGGCTTCGGGAGGATACAGTGCTGATAAATTTCCCGCTGTTCTGCCCGAAGTGCAAATGTGAGAATATAATCAGCGCCGAACATCTTCGGGTGAAGGTGCAGAAAACAGTTCATACTTCGGTATGATATGCCGATAAAAACATAATAAGAGCCGGACGCAAAGACGCAGAGCCACATAATTCAAGCCGTTATATACGGGTCACAGTCTATGGAGGGGATATTATGGAACTTTTAGCGGAAAACGAACGCAGCGCCAACAAAGCGGCTGCAAAGGTCATGCGTATCACTTTGATAGTGTTTGCGGCGGTGGTGCTGCTGGATATTCTGGGGATATTTACCGTTACGCTCAGCGTAATGATATCGTCTTATGTCCTGAGCGCCGTGCTGCTTCTGATACCTACCTATATCGTGAATGTCAGGAAGATAAACGACGGCTGGGTCAAGTATGTCATCGTTATCTGCGCAATGCTGTTTACTTCTGTGTTAGCGGCTACGCTGTCCTATCACGGAGTGATCATGTATGTATATCCCATAGCTATCGCAAGCCTGTACTTTTCGGGAAAGCTGAATAATTTTTCTCTTGTGATAACCATTATCGGCGTGTCCGTCGGACAGTGCATAGCTTATAAATTCGATTTTGTTACCGACCATAATTTCACCACAGTAAAGGGGCTCGTGTTGTTCGGCATACTTCCCCGTGCAATGAGCCTTTATGCGGTCTCGGCGATATTCACCATGCTTTGCAGGAGAACGGCCGACATGCTTGGGAATCTCATGGGCGCAGAGCAGCAGAGGCTTATGCGGGAAAAATCCATGGAGGTCTCAAAGAAGCTTCTCGATACCGTGACCGAGCTTGATAAGATATCCGCAGCTGCAGCGGAAGCCAACCGCCGCATTGCCGACGAATCGGAAAGCGTTATGCGGGACAGCGAGACCAATTCAGAATACATAAAATCCGTTGAAGAAAATATGAGCGTTATCTCAAAGAGCCTGAACGACCTGTCCGAAATGAGCAGGAGCATTGCCGAATCAGCGGAGCGTTCCGACGAGATAACAGCCGACAACGATATCAAGATAACGGCGGCTTCCGACAGCATGAACGAGATATGCAGGGGCACCGACGAGAGCAGAGAGATAATCTCCCGACTTTCGGAGCAGTCCAAGCAGATAGCGGACATCTCCGATGTTATCACGGGGATATCCATGCAGACCAATATCCTTGCGCTGAATGCTGCCGTTGAAGCGGCGCATGCAGGGGAGAACGGCACCGGCTTTGCTGTGGTGGCTTCGGAGATAAAGGAGCTTTCCGAGCAGACAAAGTCTGCGGCTGCGGAGATAAGCGATATAATCGTCAGCGTAACCGACAGCATTTCGGGCGCAGTGGCAGCTATGGAAAAGAATGCCGCGCTTACACGTGACGGTATGGAAAGCATGGAGCAGATGCGGATATCCGCAGGACAGATAAGCGTTTCAAACCGCGATATCTCGGGACATATCGCCGATATGTACAAGATAATGGGCAGCGTTGCGGCAAACGGAGAGAATGTTACAAATAAGCTTGTAACGGTCAGCGGAAACATTGAGAACAACTGCGGCGCTGTGCAGCACGTAGCGGCTGCTATCGAGGAAAACAGCGCAGGTACGGAAAATCTCGGATACATGGTCAAAAATATCAAACAGATGGCTGAGGAACTTGAACGACTGACAGAATGATCCGCCTAAAAGGGATGGTATATAATCATGGAATATATAAAGCTTCAGATCGGCTGTCTGGCAGTGCTGGTATATGTTGCGTTCATTTACCTGCGCGAATGCAGGAGAAATCACAGCAGCCTAAAGGATACCCTGTTTGATGAACTGCTTATCCTCGGTATCGCGGAGGTGTTCTTTGACGGCGTTACAGCATATGCCGTAAATGATGACAAATTGATATATACCGCATTTAACAGAGTTTTTCATGCACTTTTACTCTCAAGTCTGGACGCGGTCATATTTGTATTTTTTCTGTATATGCTTCATATTACGGGAGCTTTTCCAAAGAAAAAAACGGATAAGGGTCTGATATTCCTTCCCTTTATCCTGAATATTATCGTAGTGTTCTGTTATTCTCCTTCGCTTGAGTATATTAAGGGAGAGTATACCAATTATTCAATGGGCGTATCTGTATATACATGTTATATTATGGCTGCAGTTTATGCTGTAATGTCAATAATCATTTTTATCAAGCGCTGGAATTACATTGAAACTCATAAGCGTGCATGCGTAATGACATATTTATTCATGCTTGCTGTGGTATCGACTGTCCAGATGATATTTCCTGAGATACTTTTGTCGAGTCTGGCAGTAACGATGTTTGTCATAGGAGTGTATATGAATTCCGAGGACCCCGCCTTAAGGACTCTTTCACAGCTCCACACCGAAACGGTCATGAGCTTTGCGAACCTCGTCGAAAACCGCGACAACAGCACGGGCGGACATATCAAGCGCACCAGCCGCTATGTGCAGCTTATCGCCGAAGAGCTACAGAACAGGGGGTATTTCGGCGACGTTATCACAAAGGATTTTATTACCAATCTTCTGAAGGCGGCGCCTATGCATGATATCGGAAAAATATCCGTTCCCGACGCTATTCTTCAGAAGCCGGGAAAGCTTTCCGACGAGGAATTCGCACAGATGAAGCTCCATGCGGAAAAGGGCGGAGAGATAATCCTGGAGACCTTCCGCAACTTAGGCGACGAGGAATATCGGAAAATGGCATACGAGGTCGCACGGTATCACCATGAAAAGTGGAACGGCAGAGGCTATCCCGAGGGGCTTGAACGGAAGGAGATACCTCTTGCTGCGAGGATAATGGCGGTTGCGGACGTGTTCGACGCTGTGTCGGAAAAGCGTTGTTACCGTGATGCGATGCCGTTGGACAAATGCTTCGATATAATCAGACAGGGCAGCGGACAGGATTTTGACCCGATAATCGCGGAGACCTTTCTTGATATCCGCGACAAGGTCGAAGAAGTCCACGCCGAGTTTGCGGCGGATAGCAGGGCAGCAGCAGTGAGCGTTGAAGATATTGAGGCGGAAATGGGAAAGTCGGTGATCATCAAATGATCATACGAAAAATGACAATTGACGATTACGGACAGGTATACGCTTTGTGGCTGTCCTGCAAGGGCATGGGACTTAATGACCTTGATGACTCACAAGAGGGGATAGAGCGCTTTCTGAAAAGGAATCCCGATACCTGCTTTGTTTCGGAGGACGATGGGAAGATAATAGGCGTGATAATTGCGGGAAACGACGGCAGAAGAGGATATATCTATCATACGGCGGTAAATCCCGCATACCGCGGCAGGGGGATAGGCTCGGCGCTGGTCGGAAGGGCAGTGAGCGCTCTTAAGGACTGCGGAATAAACAAGGCTGCGCTGGTGGTGTTCGAAAGAAACGAAGGGGGCAATGCCTTCTGGGAGAAGGCGGGCTTTTCCGTGCGTGATGATCTTGTTTACAGGAACAAGACCATTACCGAAATGAAAAGGATAGATACATGATATACTGCCCTCTATTGTAAATAACAAAGTTGTTTGCAATGCCGCCAAAGTCAAAGACTTTGCGAGGGCGGTATGTACGGCGGCTTCGGCGGCAAAATTGTAAATTTTGTAATGGAGCCCGGTATAAAAACGGCATATCCGCGCAGGATATGCCGTTTTGGTATTATAAAGTCTTCGTATTCTCCTTAAGGATACGTCCCTGTTTGAGAAGCTCGTGAAGAGAATCCGCGTCGTTGTCGTTTATGGCGTTGCGGTACTCGGTGAGCCTGTCGATGATATAATCTATCTCGAATACAAGAGGCTCTCTGTTCATAAGAAACAGGGGAGTCCACATATCCTCATTGAGCTTTGCAACACGGGTCAGGTCCTGGAAGCTTCCTGCGGAAAAGCCAAGCTGCCGCTGATGTGTGGGGCTTTTTATGTACGCATTGGAGACCACATGGGCAAGCTGGCTGGTAAAGGCGATTATGGAATCGTGATCCTCGGGAGTAGTCTTTACCACCTTTTTGAAGTGGATAGCATATGCGAAGTCCTCCAGCAGATTGACTGCCTTTTCGGGAGTGTTTTCGGTGGGGGTCATGATAAAGCTTGCGTTGTCGAAGAGATTGTCCAGAGAATACTCATAGCCCGAGAATTCGCGTCCCGCCATCGGGTGAACGCCCACGAAGGTCACGCCATGCTCTGCCAGAACAGGCTCCACCGCCGAGACCACCGCATTTTTGACGCCGCAGACGTCGATGACGATGCTGTCCTTTTTGAACACGGAGGCGTTTTCAATGCAGTAATCTATGCACTTGTCGGGGAAAAGTCCGATAATGGTGATATCGGCAGTGCTTACGTCCTTATCCTCGTAATCTATTGCGCCCTGTGATACTGCCATTCTTATCGTTTCGGGATTTGTGTCGATACCGCTGACGATATGGTCGGTATGTTTTTTTATGTGCTTGCAGAGGGAACCTCCGATAAGTCCAAGTCCAACGACGGTTATTTTCATTTCATATACTCCCTTTGAAAGAATTAGCGAATAGCGATCAGCAATTAGCAATTAGCGATCCGGTTATTAGTCACCGGGATTCTTACAGACTGAATGCTGATAAGGCTAATTGCTATTTGCTAATTGCTAACAGCTTTTTATATTATAAACCTTTATGCGAAAAATGTCAAATAGAGATTCATCGAAAAAAATTTAAAAAACTATTGACAACTATATCACACCGTGATATAATGCTAAATATGAAAATATGTCACAGTGTGATATACGAAAGCGGTGAGCTGACAGGCTTGAATACGGATAAAGAACTGGAAAAATTTATACAGTCCCACCTTCCCATGACGGAGACAGCGTTTTATATGCTGCTGTCGCTGCAGGTGCCGAGACATGGCTACGGCATCATAAAATACGTGGACGAACTGACCGAGGGTAGAATAAAGCTGGGCTCCGGTACTATATACGGAACGATAAATAAAATGATAAAAAGCGAGATCATCGAGGTGTACGATGACAGCGACAAGAAAATAGTATACGTAATAACCGATAAGGGGAGAGCATTGCTTGCCGCCGAAAAGGAGCGTATCCTTCATCTGTACAGGGATTCGCTCACTGCGGACGACGGCAGCTTCGGCAGCAGCGGGGGTGATGAACATTGAGTATCGTTAAGCATAAACCATTCTATTGGCTCGATATTTTCAAAACGGAAAAGTTTCTTTCCGACCTCAGTGCGGACGGACTTTTTCTGTGCGGCATGAATTTCTTTTCGGGCGACCTCTATTTTGAAAAGGGCGAACCCTGTCGGAAAAGCTATGTTATCAGGCGCAGTCCGAAATGCGGCGGAGCTGTTCCGCGGAAAATGCGTGAGGACGGCTGGCGCTCTGTCTGCGGCAACAGGAACAACTATGCCGCCGAGCATGACGGAGAGGTGAGCATAACCCCTTCCTGCCGCAGCTACCGCAAGATGATAAGCGTGCTGAAATTTCTCTGCTTTTACACAGTGCTGTTTTTTCTGGGTTATATCTCGGGCTTTGTGACTGGCTATACCGAGGACGGTATCCCTGCTAAGGGCGACGAGGATTATTGGTATTTTTGGATAATTCTTTCCGTCATGGTTCTGATAACAGCTGCGGTGGTGATAGGCTGTATCATCGCATATATCAGGCTGAGAAAATGCGGCAAGGTATACGATAATATCCTTAAGGTGGAGACGGATATCGACTTCACCATTCCGAGGGAGAATTTCATCTACACCAAGGCAGAGGAAAAGCAGCTGCGCCGCGAGAAAAAGCTTGTGAGAAAATTTCGCATAGGCTGGTACCTTTCGCCCGATTTGACGGAGAAGTATGTGGAGGAAATGGAACGAAAGGGCTGGAATTTCTATCGCTTCGGAAAGTTCGGGATCATATTTTTCTTTATTAAGGGCAGCCCGAGAAAGATAAAATTTGCGGTGGATTATCAGAACGATATCTCCGATGAGTATCTTCTTTCAAACATGGAAGCGGGCTGGAAGCTGCAGTTCAAGTCGGTGACGAAGGTGAGCGGCTACATTGTCTGGCTGAAGGAATACGAGGGTGAGCCGCCGCAGTTTTATTCCGACGGAGATTCAATGCTCCGCCATGCAAGAACGGTGATGATAACCTATCTCTGCATTTACATTCCCTGTCTTATCATCTACGGAGATATGCTGATCAGCTTAGATTTCGGAAGTGAGAACTTCCGGGACGGTTTTCTTCTCGGAGCGATACTTGCTCTGCTTATCGAGATAACTGTGATGATAATTCTGTCGGTGGGATTTTACCTGCGTACACGCAAGAAATGCAAAGGCGATTTTTAGTCTTTACATATACAACATTATTCTTCAAGGAGGTTAAACATGGAACAAACAGAAAACTTTAACACGGGAACGGTACAGCCGTTCCCCGACGAGGGAGGATATCGTCACCCGTCCTTTGTGAAAAGGGAGATAGCACGAGTATATAACCGCACGGGCGGAGCATTTCTGCTGCATTTTCTTTTTCTTAATGTCATTCAGTTGATCGTTCTGATATGTCTGGGATATTATAACATGGCTGCAGAGATGGCAATGGGAAATGATGTGGACGAAGGCAGACTGGCGCTCATCATGCTCATATCGGTTTCAGCTGCATATATAGTAGGAAATATCGCTGCGTCGGTCATAGGACTTCATTTTTCGAGACGGCTCAAAGGCTCGTCGGATATGTTTAAAAAGTCCGAGCTTGGAGTCTCTGCCATTATATCCGCAATGCTTCTGACAGTAGGTATACAGGCGGTATGTCTGATCATTCAGACTGTGTATATTTCCATAACGGGAGATCCGGGCATGTCCGATTCAACAGCTACACTTCTGTCCTTCGGCAAGGGGACGCTGACCGATGTGCTCCTGTTCATCTATATGGTCATACTCGGACCTATCGCCGAGGAGATACTTTTCCGCGGAATGGCGCTTAAAAACTTCAGTGCTGTGAGCCGCCGCTTCGGTATCATCATGTCGTCGCTGTGCTTCGGACTTTTCCACGGAAATGTTCTGCAGTTCATCGTGGGCTTTGTTCTCGGGCTGTTTTTCAGCTATATCGACATCAAGGCAAATTCGATTATCCCGTCCATTATTCTGCACATATTCAATAATCTGATAAACGCACTTCTGGGGCTTATGACTGTTGGTGCTTCTCAGGAAACAATGAGCTCCGCGACCATTGTGTATATTATCATACTGCTGTTACTGGGGCTCATCGGACTTGTCCTTTTCGGTAAAACGCTCCGGGGAAACAAGGAGGATAGGGAGGAGGACAGCGCTCCGAAGCATGAGGTGTACGAGGAATTCCTCGCAGAGGAAACACGGGGAATGGACGGACTTACCTGGAAAACCGCAGCAAAGTCGCCCTGTCTGTGGATATTCGCGGTCATCTATATTCTGATAATTATTTCGCCGATGATACTTTCGGCTCTGATAGCGAAGTATCCCGCTTTCTTTGGTTAATGATGATAAGCTCTGCTGTGAAATACGGCGGAGCTTTCGTTATTATCTGAAATATTATGCAAATGTAAAATTAATATAAATAATTGTAAAATGTTAAAAAATTAACTATCAATGTCATTGACAAAATGCGAGAAAAAAGCTATAATTAATTGTGTATATTATCAAGCTTTGCAATATTGCAGAAAGGAATGAATCTTTATGGGACTTACACTCACAGAGAAAATTCTCAAAGCTCACCTCGTTGACGGCGAGTTTGTCAAAGGACAGGAAATCGGTATCAGGATCGACCAGACCCTTACTCAGGACGCTACGGGAACAATGGCGTACCTTGAATACGAGGCAATGGGCGTGCCGAGAGTTAAAACAGAACGCTCGGTGGCTTATATCGACCACAACACTCTTCAGTCGGGCTTTGAAAATGCAGACGACCACAGATTTATCGGTTCGGTTGCAAAGAAACACGGCATCTATTTCAGCAGACCCGGAAACGGTATCTGCCATCAGGTGCACTTAGAGCGCTTCGGTATCCCCGGAAAGACACTTATCGGCTCGGACAGCCATACTCCCACAGGCGGCGGCATCGGCATGATCGCTATCGGCGCAGGCGGACTGGACGTGGCTGTAGCTATGGGCGGCGGCGCTTACTATATTACATATCCCAAGATCGTCAAGGTGGAGCTCACAGGCAAGCTTTCTCCTTGGGTAGCGGCTAAGGACGTTATCCTTGAGGTGCTCCGCAGAATGTCCGTAAAGGGCGGCGTGGGCAAGGTCATCGAATACTGCGGCGAGGGTGTCAAGACCCTTTCCGTTCCCGAAAGAGCAACTATCACAAACATGGGCGCAGAGCTGGGCGCAACTACTTCGATATTCCCCTCCGACGAGGTCACAAAGAAATTCCTCGAGGCTCAGAAGAGAGGCGAGGTATGGACCGAGCAGAAGGCAGACGAGGACGCAGTTTACGACGAGGTCATCGAGATCAACCTTTCCGAGCTGGTTCCGCTGGCAGCATGTCCTCACTCGCCCGACAACGTAAAGAGCGTTGCCGAGATAGGCAAGCTCAAGATAGATCAGGTCTGCATCGGCTCCTGCACGAACAGCTCGCTGCTTGATATGCTTAAGGTGGCACACATCTTAAAGGGCAAGACCGTTCACCCCGACGTATCCCTTGCTATCGCTCCCGGTTCAAAGCAGGTCCTCAATATGCTTGCACAGAACGGCGCGCTGTCTATACTCATCGACGCAGGCGCAAGAATTCTCGAGAGCGCATGCGGCCCCTGCATCGGAATGGGACAGTCTCCCAATTCAAAGGGCATCTCTCTGCGTACCTTCAACAGAAACTTCGAGGGACGCTCCGGCACAAAGGACGGTCAGATCTATCTGGTATCTCCCGAAATGGCGGCAGCTTCCGCAATTACGGGCTATCTCACCGACCCCAGAGAGCTTGGCGATATGCCCGAGTTCGTTCTCCCCGATGAGTTCATTATCAACGACAACATGATCGTTCCTCCCGTTGACGAGAAGGACATGGACAGCGTTGAGATACTCAGAGGACCCAATATCAAGCCCTTCCCCGAGACCGCTCCACTGGTTGAGGACATCAAGTGCAGGTGCTCCCTTAAGGTGGGCGACAACATCACCACAGACCACATCATGCCCGCAGGTGCGAAGATACTTCCTCTGCGTTCGAATATACCCGCTATTTCTCAGCACTGCTTTGCAGTCTGCGACGAGAAGTTCCCCGCAAGAGCAAAGGAAATGGGCACGTCTGTAATCGTGGGCGGCTCTAACTACGGACAGGGCTCTTCCAGAGAGCATGCCGCTCTGGCTCCGCTCTATCTGGGTATCAAGGCTGTACTGGTGAAGTCCTTCGCAAGAATCCACCGTGCAAACCTTATCAATGCGGGAATCCTTCCTCTTACCTTCGTAAACGAGGACGACTACGAGAAGATCAATCAGGACGACGAGATAGAGCTTCTGAACGTCCGAAATGACATCATTGCAGGCAAGACCGAGCTTACCGTTGTCAACAAGTCCACGGGCGAAAAGATACCCGTTCTCTGCGAGCTTTCGGGCCGCACAAAGGATATCATCCTCGCAGGCGGACTTCTGGACTACACAAGAGAAAGCCTTAATAAGTGATTCAAGAGGTGGACGGCGTGGATAATGAAAATTACAATGACAAGGAATTTCATCTTCCCGAACGTCCCACCGAAAATTACGCTTCGATACTTCATGTCCGCAATGCGGAGCAGGCTCGCATGGACGAGGAAAACCCTCCCGATGAGCCTCCGCCGCTGTACGGCTTCTGCGGCATAAACTGCCGTGAGTGCGAGTATTACATCGGCGAAAACATCAGAAGGGAAGAGGACAAGGCTCCCGGCTGCCGCGGGTGCAGAGCGGAGGGCGGAGACTGCGATATACGCATCTGCTGCCTTTCGAAGAGCATTGACTCCTGCGGAAAATGCGGAGAATTTCCCTGCGATCTGCTGAAAAGCTCCTCATTGGAGGACGATGAGGACGAGGAAAATCTGCTGCGAATGAAGGATGAACGGGACAGGGAAGAGGATTCGGCGGAAAAGGTCAGGTACGTTTATGCGTTCAGCCTTTCGGCGGGAATTATCCTCGGACTTGCGGCAGGTGCCGTAAGCGGCTATCTGTGGCAGTTTCTTATCTGCGGTCTGATAGTAGGCGCTGCTGTTCCGATAATGATATACTCGGACAGAAGAAAATGAAAGGGCTGAAAATGGCAGAAAAGCTTTTGGATAACAATGCAAAAAAAGGACTTTCCGCCTGCGCGATAAAGTATATCGCCGTGCTTGCAATGCTCATAGACCACATAGCATGGCTCTTTGTCGCTGCATCCTCGCCCCTCGGCGTTATAATGCACATCATCGGCAGATTGACAGCGCCTGTTATGACATATTTTCTTGTTGAGGGCTATTATCATACAAGAGATGTGAATAGGTATATCCTTCGTCTGGGGATATTTGCGGTCTTATCCAATGTTCCTTATCTGTATATGGAGTATGGTCTGCTGTCTCCGGTCAGCCGCATCAGCGGAAGCAATGTGACCTTTACTTATTATCAGGGAGTGATATATACCTTCTTTCTGACGGTATTGGCGCTTAAAACAGTCCATACTCCCGACATTAACAGTGCTGAAAAGCTGTTGACATTGGCTCTGCTGTGCACTGCGGCATTGATAGGAGACTGGTACTTTTTCCCCATTATCTGGGCTCTGGTCTTTGACAGGTACAGAGGGGATCTCAAAAAACAGGCGAAGGGCTATGCGTTATCCTCACTGGTAATGGTGACAGGCTATCTTATCATTAGGCAGCGCGCACCGAAGGAATTATTCCAGTATGCCGTTCTGCTTGCGCTTATCCCGCTGTATTTCTATAACGGAAAACGGGGAAAGCTCCTCGGAAAAAACGCAGACAAATGGTTCTTTTACATCTTCTATCCTCTGCATATGCTTATCTTAGGATATATCAAATACAACTAAATTCAGGAGGTCTTTACAATGGCTGATAAAATTCAAATGAAAACTCCCCTTGTTGAAATGGACGGAGACGAGATGACCAGGGTCATCTGGAAGATGATCAAGGATATCCTGCTCATTCCCTATATAGACTTAAAGACCGATTATTACGACCTGGGTCTTGAATACAGAAACGAGACCAACGATCAGGTGACTATCGACTCTGCCGAGGCTACCAAGAAATACGGCGTTGCGGTAAAGTGTGCGACTATCACTCCCAATGCTGCAAGAATGACCGAGTATGACCTCAAGGAGATGTGGAAGTCTCCCAACGGAACTATCCGTGCTATCCTTGACGGAACTGTTTTCCGCACACCCATAATCGTTAAGGGCATCACCCCCTATATCCCCACATGGACAAAGCCTATCACCATTGCCCGTCATGCATACGGCGATGTATACAAGAACACCGAAATGCAGGTCCCTAAGGATTCCAAGTGCGAGCTGGTCTGCACCGACAAGGACGGCAATGAGACCCGCTCACTTATCTACGATTTCAAGGACAGCGCAGGCATTATCCAGGGACTTCACAACAAGGACAAGTCCATTGAAAGCTTTGCGAGAAGCTGCTTCAACTTCGCTCTCGATACAAAGCAGGACGTATGGTTCGCCACAAAGGATACTATCTCCAAGAAGTATGACCACCGCTTCAAGGATATCTTCGCAGAGATATACGAGAATGAGTACAAGGAGAAGTTCGAAGCTGCGGGCATTGAGTATTTCTACACTCTCATCGACGATGCAGTGGCAAGAGTTATCCGCTCCAACGGCGGCTACATCTGGGCTTGCAAGAACTATGACGGCGATGTTATGTCCGATATGGTGGCGACCGCTTACGGAAGCCTTGCAATGATGACCTCCGTTCTGGTTTCTCCCGAGGGTATCTACGAGTACGAGGCTGCTCACGGAACGGTTCAGCGTCACTACTACAAGTACCTCAAGGGCGAGAAGACCTCCACAAACTCTGTAGCTACATTGTTTGCATGGACAGGCGCTCTTCGCAAGAGAGGCGAGCTGGACAGCCTTCCCGAGCTTATCAACTTCGCAGATTGTCTGGAAAAGGCAACTATTCAGACCATTGAAGAGGGCGTAATGACAGGCGACTTAGCTGCTCTCTCCACTCTGGAAAACAAGAAGACCGTTGATACGGAAACCTTCCTCGTTGAGGTAAACGAAAGACTTAAAAAAGCTTTGAACAAGTAATATCATTGCTGTAAAGGTGATATCTTTACAGCTCTGCAGCGGCACACATACTGTACATAAAATAACTTTACAGTATGTGTGCATAAGCTGCGGCAGCTTTTGTTCTGTGCAGAGCATATGATCGACTATCGTATGCTCTGCAGTGCATAAGGGCTGCACTGCACATAGAAAGGAAAGATACTGCTAATGGCAAAAAAAGGAGAAATCTCGGTTTCGGTAATAAAAAGACTTCCTCGGTATTACCGCTTTATCGGCGAGCTTATCAAGGAAGGCACAGTCCGAATTTCATCGGCTGACCTTGCAAAGAGAATGTCCCTTACCGCTTCACAGATAAGACAGGACCTCAACTGCTTCGGCGGCTTCGGTCAGCAGGGCTATGGCTATAATCTGATGGAGCTCAGAGATGAGATCGGCAAGATACTCGGCGTTGACAGAGGATATAAGACTATCCTTATCGGCGCGGGAAATCTCGGAAGGGCAATTGCCACTCATATGAATTTTGCCGAGTATGGCTGCGATCTTATCGGGATATTCGACAGCGACAAGTCCAAGGTGGGAGAGACCGCCGCAGGGCTTGCGATAAGAGATATATCCGAGATAGGCAGTTTCGCCGAGGAAAATAATCCTGTTATCGCGATACTCTGTATCCCGAAAACTGCCGCGCAGGATATCGCCGATATGCTTGTAAAGCTGGGGATAAAGGCGTTCTGGAATTTCAGCCATTACGATCTTACCGTCAAGCACAGCAATATTATTGTGGAAAATGTACATTTGGGCGATAGTATAATGCTGTTATCCTACGGAATTACAAATTCTTAAAAAAATTTCGAAAAAGGTTTGCATTTTGGTTTTTTATGTGTTATAATAGAATTATGTTCAAGTAAATTATCGGAGGAATTTAAAAATGGAATTTTCAGTAATATCACCTGTGATCTTTAATAAGCTTACTGACAAAAATAATCCTAAGTCGGCAGGACTTAAATATACTGTTACGGTCACTCCCACTGCGGTTGAGTATTCCTTCCCCCTTATGCAGGAGGAGGTCGTTAAAGCGTTTATCGAGGACAGCTCTCCAATGTTCTTTCAGTCTAAGAAGCTTACCGAAAAGGCTTCGGAAAAGTACATCAAGCAGGGTCAGGACCTTGTAAAGAAGAATCCTCTGCTTATACATTATTCATCGGGAAGATCTGTTCTTATGAACTGCATTCAGGACAGAAACTATTCTATTGAGAAGAGATTCCTCCTTATGAATTTTGTTATTAAGTCTATGCAGAATATGATAGACCAGGGCAAGGGCGATGAAGTTCCCAAGTTTGTGAATTCCTTCTTCGCTCATACCGACAGAAGCGATATCATCGACTATTTCAAGAGCATCACACCCAATTTCGCATTCAGCTGCATTGACGCAGTTTCGATGATCAACAGCCTTCCCGATACTCCCAGGTTCAAGCCTGTAAAGGAAAAATTCCTTGAAAGACTGGGCTATTCAAAGGACGGCTCCGATCTGATGTCTCGTCCCTTTGAGGAATTCAGGGACAGCTACATTGAGATGAAGCGCTGGTTCTATGAGAGCTATCTCAAGCAGGGCAAGGAGGACAGCAAGGAATACTATCTTGAAAATGTAATTATCGGCTTTATCTGGTCGATGAATATGCCTTTCTCCGATTTCTCCAAGAATATCTGGGATAACTTTGCATTCCTCAATATCCTCTTTAATACTCTTAAGGTCCTCCTCACAGTATATGTTACAGAGGAAAACGGCGATGACGGCTTTGTGGAAGCTGTCTGCGCTCTGGATGAATCCCTCAGAGCAGTAAACAACGGTCTTGTCAGAGTGACTATAGATTCTCTCGATAAGCGCGGTTTCAATACAAACGGCGATATGGCAGTTCTTGCAATGAGCTGATAAGATTATCATTTGCTGAAAGGTCATTGATTTTTCAATATACCTCCGTTTTCGGGGGTATATTTTTTAACAGGTGCGCAGTCTGCGTTTTTTCGAAGACTGCAGCTGAATAAACAAAGGTGGTATGGAGCTTGGAAAATACGCCTGCACATGTTCTCCCCGCAGTCAGGGAGATCATCAACGAGGTAAAAAAGGTCATCGTCGGAAAGGACGAGGTCATAATAAAGGCTATTCTCGCAATTATTGCGGGAGGTCATATTCTTCTGGAGGATATGCCCGGAGTGGGAAAAACTACTCTTGCGGTGGCTTTCTCCCGTGCAATGTCGCTGGAGTGCCGCAGAATGCAGTTCACAGCGGATGTTATGCCCTCCGATGTTACGGGCTTTACGGCGATGAACCGCTCTACGGGAGCATTTGAGTATCACAGCGGAGCTGCGGTCTGCAATCTTTTTCTTGCCGATGAGATAAACCGTACCTCCAGCCGTACACAGTCCGCGCTCTTAGAAGCAATGGAGGAGCATGCTGTTACGGTGGACGGCGTCACTCATCGCCTGCCTGAGCCTTATATCGTCATAGCTACGCAGAATCCTGTGGGCTCTGCGGGGACCCAGCTGCTGCCCGAATCCCAGCTTGACCGCTTTATGATACGCCTTTCCATAGGCTATCCCGACCCTGCCAGCGAGGCGCAGATACTGAAAAACAAGCGGTCTGCGGCGGAAATCAGCGATATCAGACCTGTGATAACCGCGGCGGAGCTGCTGTCCATTCAGAAGATGACAGCCGACGTATATGCGGACGACAGGGTATACAGATATATTGCGGATATTGCCGCCGCAACGAGAAGCTCCTCCGAAATAGAGCTTGGGATCTCAACAAGAGGCGCTATTGCAATATCTGCCATGGCAAAGGCTACCGCCGTATTAAAAGGACGTGATTATGTTATCCCCGACGATGTTGACTACATACTGCCCTCAACGGCGGCACATCGTCTTGTTCTGAGCTCTCATTCGAAAAACATTTCCGACGCAGAAGCTGCACTGAAAAATGCCGTTTCCTCCGTTCGGGTACCCAAGCTTTGATTATGAAATTTTTGTATCTGATCATTCTGATCGTACTGGTATTTTTTTATATTCAGTACAACGATAATCTTTCGCTTATCATTCTGATAGCAGCCGCAGTATTTCCTGTTGTGCTGCTGACAGTGCTTCTCTTTCAGAGAAAAAAGATCGGGATAGAAATGGTCATGCCCAATCCTCAGACAGCTAAGGGGGATAATGCGGAAGCGGCGATAATTCTGAAAAATTCGTCCGTACTGCCCGTTTCGGCTGCAAAAATGACCATCGTATGCAGATATGTGCCCTTCGGCGGAGAACAGCGACAGCAGATCACCGTGCCTGTCCCCGCTATGGGAAAGCAGACTCTTACCATAAAGCTGCGCTCCGAGCACTGCCGCAGAGTGGAGTGCACGGCGGAACATATAAGAATATACGATCTTCTGCACCTTTTTTGCGTGAAGATAAAAAGCGCCGATCATTCCGTTGTCTATACCGATTTTGTTCCAAACGGAGATGTTCCGCTTGAGCCGAATGTGCAGGCACAGCTTTCGGTCAAGGAGAATGTCAGCGGAGAAGCAAACCTCGGTGCGGTAAGCTTCAACAGACAGGAGTACGACGAGCTTCGCGAATACCGCGATGGAGACAAGCTGAACCGTATAGCATGGAAGCTCAGCGGAAAAACAGGGGACGAGCTTATCGTCCGGGACAGCTCCTCGAAGAGCGAGCCGGTATATCTGCTGCTGCTTGACATATATTCCGCCGAAGACAGCGAGGAAACCGCCGACAGACTCTATGAATTGTACTATACCGCCGCGGAGACCATGTGCAGCCATGAGATAATGTTCGACAGCTTCAGAGCCGACGGCACTCTTCTGGAAAATATTTCGGTCACGGACGGCTTTTCGGAGTGCATTTCGGGAATTTTCGGAAATATCCGCAGAATGGACTCACTGATAGAAAACAGCAAAAACAAAAGATACGATAAGATAGTATTTGTTACGGCGTCCGCAGACAGAGCCGCTCTGAATGGGGCTGTAAAGAAATTCGGCGCGAGAGAAGCAGTGGTAATATATTCGCCGCGTGAATGAGCTTACGGGGATAACTATGAGGAATAAAACGAAAAACAGCGCAAAACAGAATATTTCCGTAAACGGCACAGGCTTTACCGTGGGACTTCATATAGACAGCAGCGAGAAAACGGGGCTTGCAGTCAGACTGTTCAGGACAGCTCTGGCGCTGATAGGCACTGTCGGCTCGGTGATGTGCTTTCTTTCGGCAACGAACCCCGAATTCGGAGTGCTGCCCGTTATGGCTGCGGCGGCTGCGGGTGTGCTGTGCTGTCTTGCCGCATCGTTTTTTCCGAGAGCGGGAAGCCTTATTATCAGCGGAGGGTACATTGTCACAGCAATTGCCGCTCTGAAGCTTCGTGAGGCATGCGCTCTCGGATTCCAATATCTTTTCAATAACTACTATTCTTTAATGAGCGTCGTTTTCCGCGATGTGGAATTTTACGATATTTCCGATTTCACCGCGGAAGAGAAGCTCCATGGCGCGCTGGCGCTGATAGTTATAATTACATTGCTGATCGCGCTTACGGTGGGGCTGTTCATGGTCTACCGCACATCTGTGGTGGTCGTGTTTGCGGCTACCTTTCCTCTGCTTGAAGCGGTGCTGTATTTCGGAATGATCCCCGATCATATCTATGCGGCGTTCGTCATTGTCTGCTGGGCAGGCTCCGCCGCAGCCGAGATATCCGAATTCCCCGTTTCGGGCAGGAGCAGGACTCTTCCCACCTATGCAAGATCGTCGGGACAATCGGCGGCATGCTGTGCGGCGCTGTTCATGCTTTGCTTTGCGGGAGCTTCGGCTGCGCTGGATATATCGGGCTATGAAAGACCGGAAAAACTCAACAATATGCGCTCCGATATAAGCAATTATATGAAGAATTTCTCATGGGACAGATTCGTCAGCGATGTTTCGGCGCTCAGTCCCATCAATACCGAGATGAACGGCGCAATTAATCACGGCAAGCTGGGGCGGTCGGACGATATCGAGTTTACCGATGAGGTCATGCTGACCGTAACTATGCCTAAATCAGCGGACAATGTCTATCTTAAAGGCTTTGTAGGCGCTGTATATACCGGCAGCAGCTGGAAGGAGCTTTCGGGAGACGCTCTCGATGAGCAGGATAACATCATCTCGGGATTCGAGACCATGTATCTTACTCCGTCATTTCTGGACGGATACTCCCTTAAAGAATATATCGGCATTTCGGGGGATAACATAAGTATAAACAGCGTGACAGTGGAAAATATCGGCGCAAACAGGAGATTCTCCTATCTGCCGTATTTTATCACTCCTGCGGCTTCGGGCGGAATAGATATCGAATCGGATAAGGCATCTCCCGAGAAAAGGATAACGGCGGAAAGCTATGCGATAACTGCTTCAAAACGATACGGCTTTCTGCAGAGCGGATTTTTTGCCGACCGATACCTGACATATGATACCTACGAAGCGCTGTACCGAGACGAGGAAAAATACCGTCGGTTCGTATATGAGACCTACCTTGACATACCCGAGACATTTACGGCTGCCGAGTACATCTACGGCGAAATGCCCGTGTCATATCTTAATTCAGAGCTTTCAAGCATAAAAAGCTGGCTTGCGGCGAACTGCGAGTATGACCTGTCGGCGGGAAGGCTTCCCTTCGGAAAGGATTTTGCACAGTATTTCCTCACCGAAAACAGGCGGGGCTCATGCTCTCACTTTGCAACTGCGGCGGCGCTGATGTGCCGATACAGGGGCATTCCCACACGATATGCGGAGGGCTATGTTATCAAGCCCGAGGATTTCCCCGAGGACGCCGACATCGGCGAAACAGTTACGGTGGAGCTTAAGGACGACAGGGCCCATGCATGGATAGAGGTATATCTGGACGGATACGGCTGGTTCCCGTATGAGGTCACTCCCGGCTATGAGGAGGTCATATCCTCAGGCAGTTCGAATAAGAAGCAGCAGGGGAACGAGGCTGCTGTTCAGGAAATGCAGCCGCTGCCCCAGCCCGAAACGCAGACTGAGACGGAGCTCATCACCGAGACCGAGACTCAGACGGAAACAGAGCTCTCCGAAACGGAGCCTGACGATATCGACATCGGCGAGCCCGATGATATTTCCGAGGAAACGGCGGAAGAGTTCGAACCTCCCGAGGAGGAGAGCGTACAGGAGCCTGTATCGTCGGAAAAGCGGCATATCAATTTAACGCCGATAATAATTGTGGTGTCCGTTCTGCTGACGGTAACGCTGTTCTTTGCGGTGAGATACCATAACATCGCAGGCACGAGAAGGAAGCGCTTCTGCGGTAAGAGCAGCAAAAACAAGGCATACGCTGCGGGAAAGTATTTCATCAGCTTGTGTGCGTACAAGAAGGTCACCAAGCGGCGGGAACAGTCCTATGAGGAATTCGGAGCAGAAGCGGAGGAACGCATCCCCGAGCTTGAAAAGGGGAGTGCGGAAATCATTCTGAATGCGGCGCTTAGATCAAAATTCGGCGGAAATGCACCCGATCATGAAACTGCGGATAATGCCGTAAAATGCGTTGTGAAATTTGCCGACAGCATCTATGAGAACCTAAACGGCAGGGATAAGCTGATATTCAAATATTTTTACTGTCTGAAATAACGGCTATAAAGAAAGGAGATCACTATGAGATTTGACGATACCGAGATCGAAAGCTGTGACTGCAATTCGCCCCACCCCGATATAATCAGCAAGACGAAGAGAGCCATGCCCGATGAATCCGACTTATACGATCTGAGCGAGCTTTTCAAGGTGTTCGGCGACCCTACGAGAATAAAGATACTGTTTGTGCTGTTCGAGAATGAGATGTGCGTATGCGACATCGCAAGCCTTTTGAACATGACCCAGAGTGCGATCTCACATCAGCTTAAGGTGCTGAAGCAGAACAGACTGGTAAAGTTCCGCAGGGACGGAAAAACGGTCTATTACTCGCTGGCGGACGACCATGTACATTCTATCATAGATCAGGGCTACGAGCACATTAAAGAATGATATTCCGATAAAAAATGCGTATACGTTCAAAGGACGTATACGCATTATCTTTTATTACATCTTTTCGGGACAGGTTATTTTCAGCATATTCAGCACGTTTTCAAGAGCTGTCTTAACTGCGGTTACAAGCATAAGTCTTGCCTGCATGATGTCCTGTTCCTCGCCTAAGATGTGGCACTTATCGTAGAACTTGTGGAACAGCGACGCAAGATCCACCGCATAGTGGGTGAGCTTTGAGGGGTCGTAATCCCTTGCCGCGGAATTCACCGTGTTCGGGAGCACTGCCAGCTGACGTATCAGCTCGATCTCCTCGGGGGCGGTGAGCTTTTCCGTAACAGATGTGTTATCATAGTCTATGAAGATTCCCTTGCCCTTCACATTGCGCAGGATAGAACAGATTCTCGCATGAGCATACTGAACATAGTAAACGGGGTTCTGTGAGGACTGCTCAACCGCAAGGTCAAGGTCGAACTCAAACTGAGAATTTGCTTCTCTGAGGTTGAAGAAGAAACGCGCCGCATCAATGGGTATCTCGTCAAGGAGCGTAACAAGGGATATCGCCTTGCCCGAACGCTTTGACTGCTTGATAGGCTTGCCCTCCTTGTCGATAAGGCTGACCATCTGCATGATGACCATATCCAGGCGGTTTTCGTCCACGCCGAGAGCCTTCATAGCGGCCTTCATACGGGGGATATATCCGTGATGATCCGCTCCGAGAATATCAATCGCCGTATCGAAGTTACGCTCGGCAAGCTTGTTGTAATGGTATGCGATATCGGGGACAAAATACGTGGGAACGCCGTTTGCACGGACAAGCACTCTGTCCTTGTCGTCGCCCAGCTCGGTGGACTTAAACCACAGCGCGCCTTCCTGCTCGTATGTGTAGCCGTTTGCCTTCAGCTTCTCGATGATGCGCTCAACGGAGCCGTCATTGTGGAGGGTGCTCTCGTGGAACCAGTTGTCGTAGATGATACGGTACTTGCCCAGGTCAAGCTCCAGGTTCTTGATGTTGATAGGCAGCGCATAGTCAACCAGTGCCTTGCGGCGCTCTTCCTCGGAAGAGGTATAGTATTTGTCGCCGTTGATGTCGGTGAATTTCTTTGCATGCTCGATGATATCAGCACCGAGGTACACATTCTCGGGCATGGGGAACCGCTCGGCGTCCTCGAAAATAGCGCGGCAGAGCTCTTCATCGTTGTCAAAGGACTTCACAAACTCCGCATTTGCGGGGTCGTTGAGCTGCATATAGCGAAGCTCCAGTGATTTGCCGAACTTATCCACCTGATTGCCCGCGTCGTTGATGTAGAATTCGCGGCAGACGTTATATCCGGCACATTCAAGCACCGAAGCAAGACAGTCGCCGATAGCGCCGCCTCGTGCGTTTCCGATGTGCATGGGTCCCGTAGGATTAGCGGAAACGAATTCCAGCAGTATTTTCTTTCCCTTGCCGAGATCTGTTCTGCCATAGCGTGTGTTCTGCTCGATGACGGTCATTACCACCTTGCCGAACCAGTCGGGGGACAGGAAAAAGTTTATAAATCCGGGACCTGCTATCTCCACCTTGTCGAAGGAGGTGCCTTCAAGGCTGATATTTTCGCAGATCTTTTCCGCTATCTTACGGGGATTGGAGCGCAGAGCCTTTGCGGAGGCAAGAGCTGCATTGGTGGCAAAATCTCCGTGGGACTTGTCTGCGGGTATCTCAACGTTGAACTGCGGCAGAACGGGAGCATCTCCCTCAAAGGCGGTCTCGCCGATAATCTTGTCAAGAGCACCGCTTACCAGCCCTTTGATCTCCTCGGAGGCAAGCTGTACAGGGTTAACGGTTGTCATTTTTATCATTCCTTTATAAAATTTATCTTATTTCAACGGACAGAAGCACCTCGTTATCCGATACATACGCCGAGTTTACGTCGATCGTATATTTCAGAAGCAGTCTTCCGCCCTTTTCGGTGAGCTCGTTTTCGATAGCATTTGTGAAAATGCCCACCATCATCGAGCCGAAGGGCGTTTCGTAGTAGCAGTGGTGCTTTTTTCCGACCTCGAGAACAAGCTCCGAGGAAGCGCAGCCCTTTCTCGTCAGAGAAGCAAAGCTGTTTCCCAGACATTTTATAGTAGTGGTGGAATTTTCGTAGCCTGTGGTCTCGGACTCCTCGTACTCTATCTCAAAGCCGCCGCTTACGGGTCTCAATACCCCTTCGGTGACAAGCTCCACCTCTGATTTGTCGTCCTCGGCTGTCTGAATGCTTTTCAGATTTATCAGAGCGTTTGTATTTTTGCTGATATTGGAGTTCATTTGGTGTTCTTCCTTTGTTTACTTTGTAAGTGAATTGCCTATCCCGATCATTTCCTCGGTGGTGACCTGCCTGATATTTCCGCAGAGACCCTCGCCTAAGAACATTTTTGCATTCTCCTCAAAAAGCTCGGGGCTGTCGGAGGAATAGAACAGATTCTTTCCCTGCTCTTCAGAGTCGCATAGCATATTTTTCATGGTAAGGATACTCTGAGCATATTTAGCCGCTTCCGCTCCCGATGAGATGAGAGTTACGTCCTCGCCCATGAATTCCGAGATCGCCTCGGAAAACATAGGATAGTGAGTGCAGCCTAAGATAAGGGTATCCACATTTTCTTTTTTTATAGGCGCAAGATAGCGCTTCACCATTTCCTTGACGACAACATCGTCCTTGGAGGTGATGCCGTTTTCCGCCATGGTCACAAAAAGCGGACAGGAATTTCCGAAAACGGCGCAGTCTTGACGGATAGTCCTGATAGCCTTGCCGTATGCTCCCGACTTGATAGTTGCGGGAGTGCCGATAACGCCGATACGTCCGTTTGAGGTAGCAGCGCAGGCTGCCTGAACAGCGGGGATAACAACTCCCGAAAAGGGTATGCCGCCCACATTTTTGGTGCTGCCCATAACGGAGGAAACGGTGCCGCAGGCGGCAATAATGAGCTTAACGTTATGAGAACGTATGAAGTCGATATCCTGGGACGCGTATATCTCAATGGTCTCCCTGCTTCTGGTGCCGTAGGGGATCCTTGCGGTGTCTCCGAAATAAACTATGTTCTCATGTGGGAGCAGTCTGTTCATTTCTCTCACGCAGGTAAGTCCGCCGATACCCGAATCGAAAATTCCGATTGCCTGATCATTCATTAAAATAATTCCACCTTTTAAGTATGAGTATTATTTTTCGATAGCCAGAGAAATAAGACGATCCAGAAGCTCGGAATAGGATATACCCATATTTTCCATAAGCTTGGGATACATGCTGATAGGCGTAAAGCCGGGCATAGTGTTTATCTCGTTGAGGATAACAGTGCCGTCCTTTCTGAGGAAGAAATCCACTCTTGAAAGTCCGGAGCAGTTAAGCGCCCTGAATGCCTTTACAGCAGTTTCTCTTATTTCCTTTGAAGCCTCTTCGGGGATATTTGCGGGGATATCAAGTCCCGATGTGCCCATTATGTACTTGGCGTCGTAATCGTAGAAGTCGTTGCAGGGCAGTATCTCGCCAACCTGCGAAGCGAAGGGTGAATCCGAGCCGAGGACCGCGCATTCAAGCTCTCTTCCGTCGATGAATTCCTCGCAGATGACCTTGTTATCATGTGCGAACGCAAGCTTTACTGCGTTGATAAGGTCGTCGAGCTCGGAAGCCTTGTTAACTCCCATAGAGGAGCCGCTGCGTGCGGGCTTTACGAAGATAGGGAAGCCCAGCTCGGAAGCTATTTCCGCGCATATCTTGTCGGCGCTGCTGATATCGCTCTGATTGATAACGCGGTACTTAGCGGTCCTTATGCCGTTCTGGTCGAGTATCATGTGAGTGAAGGACTTATCCATGCAGCAGGCGGAAGCAAGACAGCCGCAGCCCACATAGGGTATCTGGGACATATCCAGCAGACCCTGGATAGTGCCGTCCTCGCCGTTTTTGCCGTGAAGCACAGGGAAGACCGCGTCCACCTTAACTGTAGACAGCTCGTCGCCCTCTATCTTGACGATGCCCTTGTACATGCTGTCGGGAAGGATGGCGCAGGGAACGCAGTCGGGGTGAGAATCCCACTTGCCCGAAGCGATGTTGACGATCTCGCCGGGATAGTAGAGCCATCTGCCCTTTTTGGTGATGCCGACAGGTATTACCTCGTACTTTTCGGGTGAAAGATTCTGGATTACATTTGTAGCGGATATCAAGGAAATATCGTGCTCCGACGACACTCCTCCGAAGATGACCGCAATTTTCAGTTTTGACATAAGAAAATCATTCCTTTGACTTTTTTGGTAACACATGCTGAATATATTTCTTACAATAAGTATATTGCCGATTTGAATGTATTATCACTTCTATTATATCACATATTTATTTTTACTGCAACTGTTATTTTATATTTTTATCAAAAATAAATATTTTCGTCAAAAAGACCAACTACACTTGTAAAATTGTGGCATAAAAACTGCGGACTATTGACATATATTGAAATATGTGATATAATGAGGGTAAAATCAGGGTAATTGTGTGATCAAACGGATATGCCGAAGGCTCGCTGTTCAGAGCGTTTTAGGAGACGGCGGAACGGCGGCTGAGTCTTTGAAAGGTCATCATTTGATAACAGAGTGCGCGGAGGAGAATTTACATGGATGGTAGTATTTCGGAAAACGATATCAGAACGGAAGAACTGCTTAGTAAAATAAACGAGCTTTCCCTGAAGCTTTCATCTGAAAAGGCTCGGTATGCTGTTGCCTCGAAATTTGTGGACTTTGGGATATGGGAGTATGATATCGCCTCAACAACGCAATATATGATAAAGAAGCTTGATGGTAAATTCAGCGAGAAGCTTGAGCCCATAGAAAGCTTCTGCGATACTATTATCGGCAGCGGCTCGGTATATCCCGACGATATCCCCGTTTTCAGGGATTTCTGCGAAAGAATGGACAGAGGAGAACCCGAGATATCCTGCGAGATAAGAATGTACAGCGACGAGTATGAATACCGCTGGATGCATCATGAGGGACTTACCGTGTGCGATGACAGCGGCAGACCCGTGAAGGTCACGGGCATAACAGTTGATGTTACCGACAGTCACTCGAATCTGAACGACAGGTCGGTCAGAAAGGATTCTGTCACGGGGCTAATGTCACGGGAAAGCGGCGAGCAGGCAGTCATCGTCAGTATGAGAAAGCTGCCTTCGTCCCGTGAAGCGGCTCTGATAATTTTCGATCTGGACGGATTTGACGGTATAAATGATAACTGGGGCAGACTTTACGGGGATTTTGTTCTTGAGACCTTTTCAAATATTCTCAAAGGCTGCGCTTCTCAGAATGATATAATTTACAGGATAAGCGGCGATGAATTTGCCGTTCTGAAGAGAATCGATGCTGCTTCGGAAATAGATGTATTCTTTGAAAAAGTCCATGAGCGGTATAATACATTCAGCTTCCCGCGGGGCGGAGATTTCCATGTTACGGCGGGAGCTGTGCGCTGCAATAATGAGACAAGCTTTGAGGAGCTTATGCGCCGTGCGGATATCGCGCTGTACAAGGCAAAATCCTCGGGCAGGGGCGGCGTGACCGTATATTCGGAGGGGATGGATGCCGAGGGAGCGTCGGGAATGTCGGCGTTAAAGGATTACTCCGCCGAGCAGAAACTTTCGGTGAAGCTTCTCAGCGGCAGCGAAAAGCGGCTGTATGACTTTGCCTTCGATATGTTCAGCAAATGCTCCGAGCCCGACGAGGCTATTGAATATATTTTCCCCGAGATCGGCAAATATTTTAATATCGACAATATTATCATAATAGAAAAAAAGCTGTCGGGAAAGGTCGAGATCAGCTACTGCTGGAGAAGGGGAGTGCTGTACTACGACGATGAGAGCTTTGTGAGCTTCTATACGGGAAGATGGCCTGTTCTGGAGGATTATTTTCGCAGCAACGGATATTATGCTGTCTCCTGGGACGACATAAATATTTCGGGCTCCCGCAGGGCTGTTATGGATAAGTATAAGATCAAGGGAGCGGTCAGATGTCCGCTTTTTGACGGAAACGATCTGGTGGGCTTTATCAGCTATGAGCTTATCAACGAGAGCAGAAAATGGAGCGATTCCGAGATAAATGCATTGTGCACGCTTTCGAAGATGCTGTCGGTATATCTGCTGAAATTCCGCAGCTCCGTTAATCTGAACAACGCCAACTTCTATACCGAAGCAATGCTGGAAAATCAGCGGCTGGTCTGCTACGGAGTGGATCCTTCAAGCTGGGAGATAACCTACATAAGCCCTTACGCGGTGAACCGCTTCCCAAATATAAAGATAGGCGAGAAATGCTTCCGCTGTATCATGGACGACGATTCGCCCTGCAAGAACTGTCCTATCTTCGGGCTTGAGGAGGATTCCGACAGATTCCAGAACGAGGTCTACAATGAAAAGTACAGCTGCTGGTTCAGATGTACCGTCACAAGAATGAAAAATCCCGACGGCGAGGAAAACTACCTTGTCTGTGTAAACGATATTACGTCTTATCTTGAAAGAGTTAATTCAAAGGACAGGCTCACGGGACTTATGACCTTTGAAAGATTTACCTCCGAAGCGGGAAAGGCACTGTATAACGGACGCAGATACGCCGTTGCGGTCATCAGTATAAACAAGTTCCGCGGTATCAACGAAAAGTACGGCATCAGAACGGGAAATATCCTTCTGACCGAATTTGCGCGGAGACTTTCCGCTTCTGCCGGAGAGGACGAGTATGTATGCCGCTGGGGCGGAGGAAAATTCATTCTTCTCCTTCGGGACAATGGGGAGCTCGAAGATGTAAAGCAGCGTATCGGTGAGATAATATCGACGGCAAGCGCGGATATTTTTTCTATCACGGGAATACATGTGGGCTTCTATTCGGGTATGTACCGTATCCCCGATGACGATTATCAGCTGGTTGCGGATATCGACAAGGCAAATTCCGCAAGAAAGACCATCTCTGCGGATTATTCCCTGGAAAACAGCGTGGGCGTATATGACGACGATCAGAACCGCGACGCGCTTGACCGCAAGCATATCGAAAGCATCATGCAGGAGGCGCTGGAGAATCATGAGTTCCGTGCATTCTATCAGCCGAAGGTGCGTCTTGCGGACGGCAGGATAACGGGAGCGGAGGCTCTTGTCAGGTGGATACGTCCGGGCGGGGAGTTCATTTCTCCGGGAAGGTTTATTCCCACCTTTGAGGAGAACGGCTTTATCACCGAAATGGATTTCGAGATATATCGGCAGGTATTCTCCGACCTGCGCCGCTGGATAGACGAGGGAAAAAATGTCCCCGTGGTATCGGTGAACGTGTCGAGACGGCATTTCATCGGCGACGATTTCCCGCAGAAGATAGAGGCTCTCCGAAAGGAATACGATATCCCGCATAAGTATATCGAGTTGGAGATAACCGAGAGCATGTTCTCCAACAATCTGAATCATGTTATTAACATAGTTAACATACTCCGCGATTACGGCTTCCTTATCTCGGTAGACGATTTCGGTTCGGGCTATTCAAATCTGAATCTTATAACAAAAATGCCCGTTGATATCCTTAAGGTGGACGGAGGATTTTTCATCAATCATGAGCTCAGCAATAAGGACAAGGCTGTTATCTCGACGATAATCTCGCTGGCGCACAGTCTGAATCTGTACGTTGTCTCGGAGGGCATCGAAAACAAGATACAGGTGGATTTCCTCAATGAATCGGGCTGCGACGTTGTTCAGGGCTTCTTCTTCTACAAGCCCATGGAACGGGAAAGCTTCGAAAAGCTCATTTCCGGGCAAAATTAAAAAAAATAAGTATATTTGAGAATTTCGCGATAATAATATTACCGTACATTTTCCGAAAGGATGAATTGATATGGCAGTAAAAATATCGCGAAATTCTTTTATTATGGAGAAGCCTCCCACTATCTGCGGCTACGGCTCTGTGGTCGGAGATAAAGA